>JBFZEF010000275.1:0-8781 GCA_041307045.1 Halioglobus sp. | reverse complement strand
TGGTCCAGCGCGAACAGCGTGCCGCCCTGGCGCTGGCAGGCCAGGCCCAGGCAGATGGTGGACTTGCCGCAGTAGCTGCCGATCTCCAGCACGGGCCCTGCGGCGCAGGCCTGCAGGGCGTGCTCGTACAGCGCCAGGGCCTCGTCGGCGGCGAGGAAGCCTTTGATACTGTCGATATCAAGCGGCAGCTCGGGGATCATGGACAAAGACTCTGGCGGTGGCGCCGGGCAGGGCAAATTAACGGGTTTACCCGGTGCTGGCAAGGCCGGAGGCGAGCTGTGGGCCCGGGCACGCGTGGTATGCTGCTTGCCCATGGGTATACCGCCGCCGGCGGTCCGGCCACAGGAACTTTGCCGCATGAAACTTGAAATGCCCCGCTTCCACCACGCCCGGGTGCTCGTGCTCGGCGACATCATGCTGGATCGTTACTGGGAGGGACACGCCGCGCGCATCTCCCCGGAGGCGCCGGTGCCGGTGGTGCGGGTCGAACACGTCACCGACCGCCCCGGCGGCGCGGCCAATGTGGCGCTCAACGTTGCCGCATTGGGCAGCGCCAGCCGGCTCGGCGGTTTCTGCGGTGACGATGAAAAGGCCGGCTCACTGCAGGATATGCTGGCGGCCGCAGGGGTCGACTGCGCCCTCACCCGGCTGCCGGGGCGGGCCACCACCACCAAGTTGCGGGTGATCAGCCGCCATCAGCAGTTGCTCAGGCTGGACTTCGAGGAGCCAGCGCCAGGCGCGGGCACCGCCGGCCTCGCCGAACGCCTGCCCGCCCTGTTGGAGGGCTGTGATGTGTTGGTGCTGTCGGATTATGCCAAGGGCGCCCTGGACACGCCGGCTCCCCTCATTGCCGCTGCCCGGGAGCGCAAAATCCCGGTGCTGGTAGATCCCAAGGGCAGCGATTTCAGCCGCTACCGCGGCGCGACCCTGCTGACGCCCAACCTGCAGGAACTGGAGACCGTGGTTGGCCCCTGCCCGACAGAGGCCGAACTGGTAACCCGGGGCCAGCGGCTCATGGCGGAGCTCGGCTTCGCCGCCCTGTTGGTGACCCGCGGCGAGCACGGTATGACCCTGTTGCGCCCGGGACAGGAGGAATTGCACCTGCCCGCCCGGACCCGGGAAGTGTTTGACGTGACCGGCGCCGGCGACACGGTGATCGCCGTGCTCGCCGCGGCTCTCGCCGCCGGGTCTGAACTGGCCCAGGCTGCGGCCCTGGCCAATATCGCCGCCGGCATCGTGGTGGGCAAACTGGGGACTGCCAGCGTCAGTGCGCCGGAGCTGCGCCGGGCGCTGCAGCAGGACCAGGGCTCGGGGCGCGGCGCCCTTTCGCTGGAGCAGCTGCAGGTTGCGCTGGCGGATGCCCGCAGCCAGGGGGAGCGGGTGGTATTCACCAATGGCTGCTTTGACATCATCCATGCGGGCCATGTGGCCTACCTGGAGCAGGCGCGCAAGCTGGGCGAGCGCCTGGTGGTGGCGGTGAACAGCGACGACTCCGTGCGCCGCCTCAAGGGCAGGGGCCGGCCGATCAACCCGGCGGAGCGCCGCATGGCGGTGCTGGCGGGGCTGGAGGCGGTGGACTGGGTTGTCTGTTTCAGCCAGGACACCCCGCGCGAGCTACTGCAGGTCCTGCGGCCCGATGTCCTGGTCAAGGGCGGCGATTACGCCGGCAAGGCGAGCGTGGTGGGCTGGGACATCGTCGAGGCCTACGGCGGCGAGGTGCGGGTGCTGGATTTTGTCGATGATGTTTCCACCACGGCCATCGTCAGCCGGATGCGCGAGGACCGGGGTTTCGCCGACTAGCAGCCGAGTACTCGCCTTGCCGCTTCCACGTCAGCCTGCAGGTGCGCCGGGTCGATGGTGCCGACCACCGCCGCGCTGGTGCCGGGCTGGCCGAGTACCAGCGCCAGGCTCGCATCCACGGGCAGTTGACCGCTGCCCAGCGCTTTCTTGACCAGCGCGCCGCGCTGGAGTTGGTAACAGCGCTCCAGCACCGGCAGTTCCTCCTGCTGCTGCAGGTTGCAGGTCAGCATGACCACATCACAGAGCGATGCGGCTGCCAGCCCTCCCGCCACCGTTTTGGTCGATATGCCATAGGCCTGCAACAGCCCTTCTGTCTTGAGTTGCGCCAGCGCCTCCAGGGTGCCCATGCGCTCGATGATCTGGAGGTCATTGCCGGCGGAATGCACCAGCACGATATCCAGCACATCGGTGCGCAGGCGGCGCAGGCTGCGCAGCACCGATGCGCGAGTGTGTTCCGGGGAGAAATCGAAGCGGGACTGGCCCTGCTCGAATTCCTCGCCCACCTTGCTGCAGATCACCCAGTGCTGGCGCTGGCCGGCCAGCAGCTGGCCCAGGCGCTCCTCGCTGCTGCCGTAGGCCGGCGCGGTGTCCAGCAGGTTGATACCCAGTGCCCTGGCCCGATCCAGCAGATGTGTGGCGCTGGCATCATCCGGCAGGGGAAAACCGGTGGCGTACCTTAGGCCCTGGTTGCGGCCGAGTTTCACCGTGCCCAGGCCCAGTGCACTGACCTGAATACCGGTGCTGCCCAGGGGCCTGAGCCAGCTCATGGGAACAGCCTGTCCCAGTAGGGTGTGGCAACTGCGGGGCGGCCCAGGTAGGCGAGCGTTGCCAGGTCCGGCCGGTGGCGCGGCAGGATATGGTCCGCCACCAGCTGGCGCTCGATCTCATCCCCCAGGTCGGGGCAGAGCGTGAGCTTGGTCGGCCAGGCCGCCAGGGCGTTGTCGACCCCGTCCAGCCTGCCGACATAGGCGCGTTCGGGCCGCAGCAGGGCCGACTGGCGCGGCTCCGCCCGGTCC
This sequence comes from Halioglobus sp., assembly GCA_041307045.1. Classification (GTDB taxonomy): domain Bacteria; phylum Pseudomonadota; class Gammaproteobacteria; order Pseudomonadales; family Halieaceae; genus JARRPM01. Next base: position 5,965 of record JBFZEF010000275.1, on the reverse strand, counting down.
AGGCGCAGCGTGGCCCACTCGGTGGCGCCCAGGTCGAGCCAGGGCATCAATTCGGCCAGCTCGCATCGGGCCCGTTCGATCAGCGCTGCCGGTGCTGCATCCGCCGCCCCGGTCGACAGGTCACCCCCAAGGTACCAGACCGGTCGCCCCGAGTGGTCGCGGTGGGAGGAAATGGTCAGGCGGGGCGATGGATGGCTGCCCAGGCAGTGGCCGTAAAAGGGTTCCGGGTACTGGTGCCTCACCAGCACCTGCTGCAGCGGGCGCCGCTGCATCTGCGGCTGCGCGCTGTCCAGCCCTGCCACCAGGGCTGCGTTACCGGCTCCGGCAGTGAGCACTAACTTCTCGGGCACGACAGTGCACTCGGCCAGCGCCAGTACCGCCCGCCTGCCCTCGCGGCGCAACTCGGCCCGCTCCGGGTCGATGGCGAAGATGGCATTGTGCTGGCGGGCGGCCAGGGTCTCGACCAGGGAGGGGACGTCGAGGACCAGGTCCGCCAGGCGATATACCTGGCCGCGAAAATCTGCCGAGCGCAGGGCGGCGGGGTAATCCGCGGCCGCCACTTTGCGCACATGCCCGCGCATCAGCTTGCCGGCGAGAAAGGCGCCGAGCTGCGATTGCGCGCTGCCGCTGGACCACAGGAAGAAATCATCGCTCAACACCCTGCAGCCGCGCAGGTCTACCTTGCCGGCACCCGTCAGGCATTGGCGCCAGGTGGCGGGCATGGCCGCAATAGTTTGTGCGGCGCTGCTCCAGGTCCCCGCCAGGGAATACTTCACGCCGCCGTGGATCATGCCCTGGGAGCCGATGGTCTGGTATCCGCCCAGGGCCTCCTGCTCGAACAGCGCCGCGCTGTAACCCTGGTTGCGCAACTGGTTGAGCGTCCACAGCCCGGCGACACCCCCGCCGATGATTGCGATGTCAATGTGCAGTGCCCGCCTGCCCATGGCCGCTGACCCGAATGGCAAAGGGGCCAGTATAGCCCGACTGGCGCGGGAATCATTTGCCGCCAGGGATCATGTTCCGTTGGACAAGGCGCTCGCTGGCAGGTCCAGCGGGGGAGGGTTATGCTGGCCGCTTCGCCGCCCGCCCGGGAGCTCGCATGCGCTTGCTTTTCAGCGCCCTGTATTACTGCCTGTTGCCGCTGCTGGTGCTGCGCATGCTGTGGCGCTCGCGCCTGGCCCCGGCCTATCGGCGGCGCCTGCCGGAGCGATTCGGCCTGTTCCGCGCGCGGCCTGACCCCGAGGTGCCGGCGATCTGGGTGCATGCGGTCTCGGTGGGAGAAACCCTCGCGGCGGCGCCACTGGTCGAGAGCCTGCTGCGGGATTACCCCGCCTACCGGATCGTGCTGACCACCACCACCCCCACCGGATCGGAGCGGGCCCGCGCCCTGTTCGGCCACCGGGTCTTCCACGTCTACGCCCCCTGGGACCTGCCCGGACCCCTGCGCCGCTTCCTGCGCCGCACCCGGCCGCGGCTGCTGCTGCTGATGGAGACCGAGCTGTGGCCCAATATGCTGCACTACAGCAGGGCCGCAGGATGCAGGGTGGTGCTGGTAAACGCCCGCCTGTCGGCGCGCTCGGCGCGGGCTTACGCCCGCCTGCCGGGGCTGGCCCGGGACCTGCTGCGCGGGCTGGACCTGGCCGCCTGCCAAAGCACGGCTGATAGTGAGCGCTTCCTCGCGCTGGGCTTGCCGCCGCCCGCGGCGGTGGTGACCGGCAATATCAAGTTTGACCTGGCCATAGCGCCCGACCTGCGGGCGCGGGCCGCGGCCGTGCAACAGGTGTTTGCCGGGGCGGGCCGCCCGGTGCTGGTTGCCGCCAGCACCCATGAGGGAGAAGAGCGGATGATCCTGGCGGCATACCGCGAGCTGCGGCAGGCGCTGGGCGACTGCCTGCTGGTGTTGGTGCCCCGTCACCCGGAGCGCTTTGACGCGGTGTTCGCCCTCTGTCGCCAGCAGGGCTGGGTGGTGTTGCGACGCTCGGTCGGCACCGACCCGTCGGCCGCGGATGACATTCTGCTGGGGGACACCATGGGCGAGTTGCTGCTGTTGCTCGGTACGGCCACGATTGCGGTGTTTGGCGGCTCCCTGGTCGCGCATGGCGGCCACAACGTGCTGGAGGCGGCCGCCTGGGGAGTACCGGTTATCAGCGGCCCGCACATGGAAAATTTCGGAGACATCCGCGAGCAGTTGTGCGCTGCGGGGGGTATGCGCCTACTGCAGGACCCGGCGGAGCTGGCACCCTGCCTGCTGCAGTTGTTGCGCGACCCCGAGCAGTGCCGGCGCATGGGCGCGGCGGGAATGGAGGTGGTGGCGAGGAATCGCGGTGCCAGTGCCCGCCTGCTCGACCTGTTGGCGCGGCAGCTGGCGGGCGACTGACAACGGTTTTATTGGGTTGCTGGCGGCGCCGTTGGAGGCGGTGGCGGCACCAGGAAGGCGTCAAAATTGTAGATATCCTCTGGACTCAGCGTCCCCGCCTGCTCCTTCAGCCGCAGCATGTTCACGATGTAATCGTAACGGCTGTTGAAATAGTCGCGCTCGGCGATGAAGAGCGTGTTCTGGGCGTTCAGCACATCCACCACGTTGCGGGTTCCCACTTCGTAGCCGGCCTGGGTGGCGTCGACGGCGCTCTGGGAGGAAATGATGCTCTGCTTGCGCGCCTCCACCCTGGAGACGTCACTGATCACGGTCATGTGCAGGGAGCGGGTGGCGGTCACTGTATTGCGGGTCAGGTTGATCAGGTTTTCCCGGGCGGCGTTGTACTCCTGGGCGGTCTGGCGGCGTTTGGCGCTGATGGCGCCGCCGCTGTAAAGCGGCAGGTCCACCCGCAGCTGCAGCACATTTTCTTCCAGGTTGCCCTCGGGTGAGGTATTGAAACCCGTGTCTGGTTTGACATCCAGCGAGCCGCTGGTATCGAAGTTCTGGTATTCGTAACCGCCGCTGACCTTGGGCGCGTGCTCCATTCTATTGGCCATGGCATTCTGCCGGGCCGCCTCTTCCTGGTGCCGGGCCGCCTTCAGGTTGAAGTTGTTCTGCAGGGAAAAATCCACCCAGGCTGCCCGGTCGATCGGGTCGGGAAGATTCAAGGGCAAATCCTCCCTGAGTACGTTGAGGGTGCCCGGCTCCTGGCCGGTCAGCACCGACAGGCGCTCCAGCGCGACCTGTACATTGTTTTCATCGACAATGCGGTTGACCCGTGACAGGTCGTAGGCGGCCTGGGCCTCGTAGACATCCGTGATGGCGATCAGGCCCACCTCAAAGCGCTGCTGGCTCTGTTCCAGCTGGCGTTCGAATGCCCGCTCCTGGGCCTGCGATGCCGCCAGGTTGTCCTGGGCCCGCAGCACCAGCAGGTAGGCCTCAACCACGCGGACGATCAGGTTCTGCTGGTTGGCGGCAAATGTGGCCTCGGCTTCCTTGCTGATCTCCTTGCCGGACTTGAAGCTGAACCAGGCGGGCAAGTCGAACAGGGCCTGGTTGAGGGACAGTACATAGCCGTCAATGGTGGTGTCGGTCGTAGTCAGCGCGCGGAAAACGGGAAATCCCGGCTGGGTGGCATCGCGGGCCTCGCCCTCGGTGTCGGCGTCCCGCTCCCGGTAGGAATAGGATGTGTTCACCTGCGGCAACAGTGCCGCACGGGTTAGGTTCTCGGTTTCCTTGCGCGCCAGGTATTGGGCTTCCTCGGCTTTCAACTGGGCATCATTCTGCAGTGCCAGCTCGTAGATGTCGCGCAGGGACTCTGCCTGCGAGAGCATCGGGCCGAGCAATAGAATCGAAGCCAGCAATGCGGCGGCCGTTTGTTTCATGTGATATTCCCTGGAGTGATCTGGTTGCTAAGGCGGCCTAGATAGTAGCAGTTTGCGACATGCCATGCATTTTTTGCAACCGGCAGAGTAATTGCCCGTCGCCTGTAACGTTCCAGGTGATACACTTTACAAATGTTGACGTATTCCAGAGTTTGGACTGGGGCGTTTTTGAAGACCGTAAATAACCGCTTGGTGTGCTGGGAATGATGTTGCAGCGGGCGAAGAAAAGGCCCTTCAAAATTGATCTTGCTGACATGCACGCGGTGTGTGAAGGTAACTATGCCCGGCTTTTGCGCCTGTTCCCGAATTATGAAACTACCAACTCCCGCAGCTTTCTGCTGGGCGATGCCAGGGTGAATCTGGAAGTCATCGAGCGCTGTCGCTACACCACCATCTTCCACCTGCACCAGCACCATGCGCAGGACGTGTGGCTGGGGCGCCTGCGGGTGGAGGCGCGCGCCTATCACGATGCCGGCATGCTCGAAGTGGGCATGTTCCAGTCGCACCGCAGCGTTGCGGCCCGCTACCAGTATCCCAACGATCGCATGTACCAGCAGGATGAAAAGACCCAGCAGAATCGTTTCCTGGCGGAATGGCTCGAACACTGCCTGCACAGTGGTCGGGCCTGCCCGGAAACGGCCCACTTCAGCGGGTTTTAGTCGGATTCGTTCCGGTAGCCTTCCATGTCCCAGCCCTATCCCAGCAGCCACAGCATCCCTCACGCGGGGGGCGTCGTCCGCGTGGTGCAATTGACCGATACCCATCTGTGCAAGGCCCAGGGGGGCACGCTCCTGGGCATGGATACCGACCATTCGCTGCAGGCGGTCATTGACCTCGTCAAGCTCGAGCGACCCGAGATCGACCTTCTCCTGGGTACCGGCGACCTCTCTGACCAGGGCGCTGTCGAGGCCTATCGGCGCCTGCAGGAGTATTTCGCCCAGCTCACCGACGCCAGCTGTTGGCTGCCGGGCAATCACGATGACCGCGCCAACATGGAGCTGGTCGCCAACGGAGGCCTGCGCCTGTGCCGTGAAATCCGGCTGGGCCGCTGGCAGGTGGTCATGCTGGATTCACAGGTGCCCGGCGAGGTGGGGGGCGAGCTGGGGTCGCAGGAGCTGGAGCTGCTGCAGGCTGCCCTTGGCGCCGCCGCGGAGCAGGGCCTGTATTCGCTGGTCTGCCTGCACCACCAGCCGGTGCCGATCGGTTGCGAGTGGCTGGACGAGCAGATGGTGGCGGACGCGGCGGAGTTTTTCGCGATCCTGGACCGCTTCCCCGGCGTGCGGGGAGTGCTGTGGGGGCATGTGCACCAGCAGGTGGATCGCCGCCACGGCGCTATCCAGCTGATGGCGTCGCCCTCCACCTGCGTGCAGTTCGCGCCCGGCAGTGTCGGCTTCAAGTCGGATGCAATGCCGCCGGGCTACCGCTGGCTGGACCTGCACGAGGACGGCAGCCTGCACACCGGTGTCTCCCGGGTGCACGGCGTGGCGTTCACGGTAGACCTGGATTCCGGCGGCTACCTGTAATCAAGCGCATAGTTCTTCGCTTACCCCCCTGCGCCCCGGTACAATGAGGCGCTGTTTCCTCTGTCACCAGCCACCGTCGTAGACCCGCTATACATGAGCAATTACACCGCCGAAGACATCGAGGTCCTGACCGGGCTCGAGCCCGTGCGCAAGCGCCCGGGCATGTACACAGACACCTCCCGCCCCAATCACCTGGCGCAGGAAGTCATCGACAACAGCGTGGACGAGGCCCTGGCGGGCCATGCCACCCAGATCGACGTGACCCTGCACCGCAATGGCTCGGTCACCGTCGCCGACAACGGCCGCGGCATGCCGGTGGATATCCATCCTGAACAGGGCGTGCCCGGGGTTGAGGTCATCCTCTGCACCCTGCACGCCGGGGGCAAGTTCTCCAACAAGAACTACCAGTTCAGCGGCGGCCTGCACGGGGTGGGCGTCTCCGTGGTCAATGCCCTGTCCAGTGCGCTGGAAGTCGTAATCCGCCGGGACGGCCAGGTGTATCGCATGACCTTCGCCGGCGGCGACAAGCAGACCGACCTCGAGATCATCGATACCTGCGGCAAGCGCAATACCGGCACCGCGGTGACCTTCCTGCCCGACCCGCGCTATTTTGACTCAGTCACCTTCTCTGTTTCCCGCCT
>JBFZEF010000273.1:0-5782 GCA_041307045.1 Halioglobus sp. | reverse complement strand
TGGTCTCCAGCACCGCGTTGACATCGTGCCCATTGCCCACCAATTGCTTGTAGATGGTTTCCCGGCGCACCTGCAGCGCCTGGTGAGATATACGGTTGCGCTCCAGCTCACCGCGCACACTCTCTGCGCGCTGCTCGATTGCCGCCCGCTCTTGCTCCTTCTGCCGCAGCAGGTAATCCAGCTCAGCCACCTGCTGGCGAGCCGCACCGAGTTCACCCTCTGCCTGCAGGCGCAGTTCCAGCTGCGCCTCGAGTTCCCGCTTGAGGCCTTCGAAGGGCGCATCATTTTGCTGCAGGGCTTCGGCCAGGCTCTCCCGGCGCGAGCGCAACTGCGCCACCTGGTTGTTGGTGCGATCAATGGCCTCGCGCATGGCCCGCAACTGGGTCTGCAGCGATTGGCAGCGCATGGCCGTCTGGTGGGAGAGGTCCTTGTCGTGGCGGGCTTTCTGGCGGGCGCTGTCGAGGGTGCTGCGGGTCTGGTCGCGCACTGACAACAATTCCTCGCGGCGATGGGAATCTGCTTCCATGCGTTCGATCGCCACCGCCAGCAACTGCCGGGCCTCGCCGATGGCCGCCTGCTCGTGGGCAAACTGGCCGCGTGATTCATCGATCTCAGCGTTAACCCGTTCGCGACGTGCCGCTATCTGTTCAATCCTGGCCTGGTGGGCGGACATCCGCGCACTGAGCTCGGCGTGCTGGCGGGTGCTGGCCTGCAGCTCCCGTTGCAAAGCATGGCGCTGCTCTTCCAGCTGCAGCAGCGTGTGCTGGCAGGACTGCAGGGCCACTGCCAACGCTTCCTCCGCCTGCTGTTGCAGGCCCACTGTCTCGACCAGGGCCTCCAGTTCCTGCTGCCGCCTGATCGCCCCACCCTGTTCCCCCGCCAGCCGCGCGACCCGCAGCCAGTTCGGTCCGAGCCAGACACCTTCCGGGGTAATGACCGATTCGTGGGCGGCAAGGCCGGAACGCTGCGCCAGCGCGGCAGCGAGGTCGGGGGCGACCCGAACGCCGGCCAGCAGAGGACCGGCGCGCCCGCCGGAGCGCACTTTCGACGCCAGGAACTCGGCTGCGACCGGCGCTTCGGCGGCAACCTCGAGCAGCGCCAGCCGTCCCTGCTCCAATTGGCCCAGGGTTGCGCCGAGGTTACCGATGGCGTCGACACAAACCGCCCGTAGGTCATCGCCCAGCACCGTCTCCACCGCCAGCTGCCAGCCTTCGTCGACCTGCAGCTGTTCCAGCAGGCGCGGCCTGGCGTCAAGTTGCTGCGCGGACAGCCATTCAGCCGCCGCTTGGCTGTTGTCCTGCCTGGCCGCCTGCTGCAAGGCTTCCAGCGAAGCCTGGCGCCCGCGCATCTGCTGCAGCGCGGACCGGGCCTGGTTAAGCTCGGTCGCCAGGCTGTTGCTGCGCTCGCGGTTCGCGGCCAGCTCGTCCAGCAGCGACTCGCCCCGGTGCTCGTGCTCGGCCATGACCAGCTCGAGTTCCGCCAGTTGCTCTCCCAGGGCTGCAATCTCGCCGTCCTCCGGTCCCGGCGCCAGGCTCTGCTTCTCCTCCTCCAGTTGCCGGGTGCGGCCCTGGATGCGCTGCAGCACCTGCTCCAGGTGCAGGATGCGCGACTGCTGCACCTCGGCCTGCTGCCGCGGTTCCGCCGCATGCTGGTTGAACTCGTCCCAGCTGTGCTGCCAGCCGTGCATCGCCTCCTCCGCCTGCTGCAGCGCCTCGGCCGAACTGTGCTCCAGTTCCTGCAACAGAGCGAGTTCCGGGGCGATAGCGGTGAACTCGCTATCCCAGCCTGCAAGCTTGTGACTGTCGTCGCCCAGGTGGGTTTCGGCCTCGACCAGCGCGGTGCCGGTCAGCTCCAGGTCCTCGCGCAATTGGCGACCGCGCTCCTGCTGGTGCTTGAGGGTCTGCTCCAGGCGGGCGACCTCGGATCCGAGGGAATAATAGGTGGCCTGCACCTGGTTGAAGGCGTCAGTGCGGTCGCTGTGCTCTACCCGGTGCTGTTCGATCGCGGTGTCGACCTGCTGGTGCTGGGCATGCACCGCCTCCAGTTTCACTTCCAGCTGCCCGATGGCGAGGTTGGCGGCCGCGACCTGCCCGTCCAGCTCGCGCCACTGCAGGGACTGCAACTGGGCCTGCAGCCGGCGCTCCTCGGTCTTGAACTCGGTGTACTTCTCGGCGGCCTGGGCCTGGCGCTGCAGATGCTGCAGCTGGCGCTCGAGCTCATCGCGCAGGTCGGTGAGGCGCTCGAGGTTTTCCGTGGTGCGACGCATCCGGCTCTCGGTTTCCTTGCGCCGCTCCTTGTACTTGGAGATGCCGGCGGCTTCCTCGATAAAAACCCGCAGGTCCTCGGGCCGGGATTCGATCAGGCGGGAGATCATGCCCTGCTCGATGATCGCGTAACTGCGGGGGCCGAGGCCAGTGCCCAGGAAGATGTCGGTGATGTCCCGGCGGCGGCAACGGGTGCCGTTGAGGAAATATTCGGACTGGGCGTCGCGGCTCACCACGCGCCTGATCGAGATCTCGGCGTAACTGGCCCACTCGCCACCCACGCCGCCATCGCTGTTGTCGAATACCAGTTCGATGGAGGCCTGGCCCACCGGCTGGCGATTGACCGAGCCGTTGAAGATGACGTCGGTCATCGACTCGCCGCGCAGGTTCTTGGCCGAACTCTCCCCCATCACCCAGCGCACCGCATCGATGACATTGGATTTGCCGCAGCCATTGGGGCCGACCACGGCGCACATATTGCTGGGGAAATTGACGGTCGTCGGGTCAACGAATGACTTGAAACCGGCCAGCTTGATGGACTTTAGTCGCATATTACATTAAATATCGAGTTTAACTTGATGTTTTTTATCGATTTATTCGGGTTTTTTTGAATTTTGCCCCAGCCCCCGAACCACTACATGTAGTGTATAGGCTTTACCCGGACAACACTATGCCCGGCGCCGACAAATGCAAAATTTATGAATCCGACAGGCCCCTAGCTCCTGGGCTGGAGCAGTATTTCGCGGGGTGAGGTGTCACTGGAGGGCGCCAGCGGCCCAGCCTGGCCCAGCCAGGTGGCCGCTGCCTCCCCGGGGGCGCCACTGGGGGATACCTGGACCACCACCATCACCGATTCCGTGTCCGATAACTTCTGCCCGGCCATGGAATTGCTGTCGTCCAGGCGCAGGGTGACGGGCAACTGCTGTGCCTGCAGGCGCTGCACCGCGATCGGCATGCGGCTGTCGGACGCCGCGCTGCGGGCCAGGACAAAGACGGTGTCGGTGGGCGCCACGCTCGCGCCCTCCGGCAGCGCCACCCGCACGGTGACGCCCGCTCCGGGCTCGCCCACCGGGGCCGATCCAGCCGTCTCGGCCAGCGGCAGACTGTCCACGGTCTCCCCCGCCGCAAGCAGTCGCTGCCGCGCCATGTCCATGACACTGCCGATCATGCGCGCGCTATCGCTCCCCGGTTGCTCTACCGCCAGCAGGCGCTGCCAGTAGCTGAGCGCCTCCCGGTACTGCTGCTGTTCGAACGACGCCATGCCCAACAGGCCCAGGGCCGTGCGCTGGTGCGGGTCGATGGCGATGGCCTGTTGCGCCAGTACCCTGGCCTGGTCGCTCAGTTTCCTGCCCGCCGCCAGGTAATGGGACTGGGCAGCGGAAGCCAGCACAAAGGCATCCTCAGGATATTCCCGTGCCAGCTCCGCATAGGCTTGCGCGGCCCGCGTATAGTCTTCCCGGCCCATATAGAAACGGCCCAGCAGGGCGACATAATCGAGATTTCCGGGCCGCTGGGCACTGCGCTTCTCGACTTCGGCCAGCAGTGCCTCCAGCCGGGCGGGGCTGCTCTCCCCATCCAGCGACGCCAGCTGCCGACTGATCATCACATCCGGCGCCGCCCCCAGCAGATAGTAGAGCCCGGAGGACAGGACCGCCACCAACGGCAGCAACAGCCACAGCGGAAATGACTGGCGCTCGGCAACCGGCGCGGCCTGGCCGCGAGCCTGCTGCTCATCCTCGAGCAGGCGCAGGCGGGCATCGTCCTGCAGGCTGTCCGCGCCCTCCCGCGCCAGCTCCGCCTGGCGCAACCGGTACCACTCGATATTGGCGCGTTCCAGGTCCGCATCGACCCCGCCGGAACGCCGCCCGGGCCTGAGGTAGAACAGGCCGCTGAACAGTACCAGGACCACACAGGCCAGTATGAATGAGGTCAAGACTCTTTCTCCGTCCGGGTGAGCAGTTCCCGCAGGCGCTGCTCGTCGTCGGCATCGAGGGGGGCGGCCCCGGCCGAATTTCCCCGCCGGCCCCGCAGGGTAAGCGCCGCGACGATTATCCCCAGCAGTAATAAGAGGATCGGCGCCAGCCACAGCACCGCGGTGGCGCCGTCAAAGCTCGGCCGATAGCGCACGAACTCACCGTAACGCGCCACCATGTAGTCGAGGATTTCCTCGTCGCCCGCTCCCGCCTCCAGTTGCTGGTGGAGCAGCTTGCGCAGGTCCTGGGATATCGGGGCATTCGAATCGGCGATGTTCTGGTTCTGGCACTTGGGGCAGCGCAACTCGGCGCTCAGGGCCTGGTAGCGCTGCTCCAGCTCAGGGCTGCTGAACTCATAGGTTTCAATCACGGCAAGAGCGTTGGCCGACATAAGGACCAGCGCGAGAAGCAGCAGCCGCGACCGACCCCTCACCCGCCGCTGCCCTGCGCGGACAATTGCTGGTACATGGGTTGCAGAACGGTCTGCCATACCCGCTCATCCACCACCCCCACATGGCGGTAGCGAATCACTCCCTGCGCGTCCAGCAGGTAGGTTTCCGGGGCACCGTAGACGCCGAGGTCGACGCCGAGGCTGCCCTCGCGGTCGACGATGTTGGCGCGGTAGGGGTTGCCAAGTTCCGCCAGCCAGCGCTCGGCGGCGGCATCCTCGTCCTTGTAGTTGAGCCCGTAGATCGGCACGCCGCTGGCGGCCAGCTGCACCAGGTAGGGGTGCTCCACGCGACAGGAAGGACACCAGGTGGCCCACACATTGAGCAGCGCCACCTCGCCGATGACCTCGGCGCGACTGAGCGTGCGCTCTTCCCCCAGTGCCGGCAGGGAAAACTCGGGCAGGGGCCGGTCTATCAGCGCCGAGGGCAGCGCCTGGGGATCCAGCGACAGGCCGCGGAACAGGAACGCGGCCATGCCTGCGAACAGGATCAGCGGCAGGAACAATTTCAGCCTAGGCGCCACCGACGGCCCCGCTGGCGGTCGCTGCCGGGGCCGGGACCCGCAGACGCCGGTAGCGCTTGTCCAGCACGGTGGTGAAAGCGCCCAGGGCCATCAGGATCGCCCCCAGCCACATCCAGCGCACCATGGGCTTGTAGTGCAGCCGCACTGCCCAGGCACCGTCATCGCCCACCGGTTCGCCCATGGCAACGTAGATATCGCGCATCAGGCCCGGATCGATATCCGCCTCGGTCATGACCTGGCCGCTGGCGAGGTAGCGCCGCTTCTGGGGCGCCAGGTTCGCCACCAGGCGACCATCCCGGCTGACCTCGATGCGCGCTTCGTCGGCGACAAAATTGGGTCCGCGCACACTCACGAGCTCGACAAAGCGGAACTGGTAGCCGGCGATGCTATCGACATCCCCAGGGGCCATTTTCAGGTCGTGCTCCACGCTGAACTGGCTGGTTGCCACCACCCCGGTGATGCAGGCGGCGAAACCCAGGTGGGCTACGAACATGCCCCAGTAACTGGGCGTAATGCGGCGCAGGCCGGTGGCCAGCGAGGAGGCACCACGCACCCGGTACCACAGGTCGCGCA
>JBFZEF010000270.1:0-8910 GCA_041307045.1 Halioglobus sp. | reverse complement strand
AATCGGCACCTTTATCGTGGCCCCGGCCGTGGTCATGCTGGGCCTTGGACTGTTCGTCCTGTCAGCCGGGCTGCAGGTGCGCGCCGCGACACGCGACGGGAAAAAGGTACGGTTCAACCTCAGTATCGACATGTCCGACCCGATGTATGTGCGTAATCTGTGGGTCTTTCTCGGCCTGAGCGTCGTGTTCCTCGTTATCGCCGGCTACAGCGGCACCCGGGCCTTTGAAACCATGGAGTCTGTCACTTTCTGCGGGGAGGCCTGCCACGCGGTGATGGAGCCTCAGTACACGACCTACAAGCACTCCCCCCATGCCCGGGTAGCCTGCGTGGACTGCCATATAGGCCCGGGAGCGGGCTTCTGGGTTCGCTCGAAGATCGATGGCACTCGCCAGCTTATCGCCGTCGCCCGCAACAGTTTCGAGCGCCCCATCCCCACCCCGGTGCACAACCTGCGTCCGGCCCAAGCGACCTGCGAGGGCTGCCACTGGCCCAGCCAGTTCTATGGCAGCAAACTGGTCTCGCGCACCTATTTCCGCAGTGACGAGGACAATTCTCCCTGGACCATACAACTGCTGCTGCAAATCGGCGGGGACAACCCCAGGGTACCGACCGAGGGCGGCATTCACTGGCATATGCTGGGCGAGAACGCGGTGGAGTACGAGGCCGCCGACTTCAAGCGTCAGACCATTAACTGGGTACAGGCCACCAGACGGGATGGCACAGTCACGGTCTACCGCAACGAGAATGCCGAGGTGGAATCCGGGCCGCATAACCCCGCGGGAGAAGTGCGCAAGTTCGACTGCATGGATTGCCACAACCGTCCCAGCCATATTTTCCTGCCGCCGGCGATTTCCCTCAACATGGCACTGCGGGCCCGGACCATTTCACCCGACCTGCCCTACGTGCGCGAGGTGAGCCTGGATCTGCTCAACGCCGACTACCAGGACCGGGAAGAGGCGCAGCAGGCTATCGCCGGTGGTCTGCACGACTTTTATGCCGAGGAATATCCCGAGGTTGCCGTCGAGCGGCAGCAGGACATCGAATTGGCCACGGATACCGTCAGCCGCATCTACAGCGAAAACTTCTTTCCGGAGATGAGGACCGATTATCGGGCCCGGGAAACCAACCTGAGCCACTTCGTGAACGACGGCTGTTTCCGCTGCCACAATGACTCCATGGTGGATGATCAGGGCAACAGCCTGAAAAACGAGTGCAATACCTGCCACTTGATCGTCGCCCAGGGTCCCTCCGAGTCCATTGCGGAACTCGAAACCGATCTCACGGGGCTGGAGTTCGAACACCCCGAGGACATCGACGAGGCATGGCGGGAGGAACTGTGCACGGAATGCCACACGCCGGAGGACGGTTATTGAAAATGGATGTAAGGATGTGGAGTCGCGCGCTGGATCGCATGCCGAAGCTGTCGCACACCGAGTGGCAGGCGCTCGACCCGATAGCCAAATGGCTCATCGCCTGTCGCGCCTCGGTGTTGTTCATGACCTTTACCGCCGCGGCCCTGGGCGGCCTCATGGCGTGGCGGGCAGGAGTTTTCGAGTGGAATCTGTGGCTGGCCACCGTGCTGGGTCTGATGTTTGCCCATGCCACCAACAATCTATTGAACGACTACACTGACTCCCGGCGCGGCATAGACAAGGAAAACTACTACCGCAACCAGTATGGGGTACATGTACTGGAAGATGGCCTGATGAGCGAACGGCAATTCTGGCGCTACCTGGGTGTCACCGCTGCCGTAGCATTGCTGTTGGGGGCCTGGCTGGTATCCCAGCGCAGCGGGCTGACCATTGACCTGATGCTCGCCGGCGCGTTTTTCGTGCTGTTCTACACCTGGCCCCTGAAATACTACGGCCTGGGTGAACCCGCGGTCTTGCTGGTCTGGGGCCCGCTGATGGTGGGCGGCAGCTATTACGTGCTCGCCGGCAACTGGAGCTGGGACGTCACCTGGTTGAGCCTGGTATTCGCCCTGGGACCGACCACCGTGCTGTTCGGAAAGCACACCGACAAACTGGAGGCGGACAAGGCCAAGGGCGTCAACACCCTGCCGGTGATTCTCGGGGAAAAGCTGTCGCGGCAATGCGTGCTGGCCATGATCGGCGCGCAGTACCTGCTGTGCATCTTATTGGTGCTCGCCGGCAGCTTCGGCTGGGTACTGCTACTGGTGCTGCTAAATGCCAGGTCCTGGCCGCGCCTGCGGGCCGTATTCAGCCAGGCCAAACCGGAACGCCCTCCGGCAGATTACCCTGAAGACATCTGGCCCCTGTGGTTCTCCGCGCATGCCTTTCGCCACACCCGCCAGTTCACCACCCTGTTCCTGATAGGCCTCGTGCTGGACACGATCCTCCTGTAAAGAATTCTTCGGACTCGGGCGATCGCAGCGAGACGTTCAGGCATGGGGGGTGCTTTGCGGTTTGCCACTCAGCCCTGCCCCCCATTTGCCTGGACAGCTGCAAGCTGCACAAGGCAACCCAGGCGGGCGGCCGGAACCGGCTACCAGCAAACTTGATTCAGATCAACAGGACCTACATCGACGGGCGCTGGACTGTGGAATTGCGAGCCCCCTTGGACAATACTGAAGTGCGGAAGCTGTTTATTGCGAATAATAGGTGTGCCTGTGGTCTCGCCCTGGGGAGGGCGAGATTCGTGGGTGCCAAACAGTGGGCCTCCTTGCGAGTGATACTGGACTTGGCGGGCAACGGAACCGATTTCAAGGTGGAGTAACAATAACAATGGCCGAGTCACGCCAAACCCTGGTCCTTGTTTGCTGTGGGGCAATCCTCGCGGTGCTCGGCGCCTTTGTCCATGCTGACGCGGAAGAAGCCACGTGCCTGGATTGCCACGACCCTGCCTCCGAACCGACCATCCATGTCATCGCCAACACCCTGCACGGCACGTTGCAGGGTGGCGGTGCCGCCGCCTGCGTGGCCTGCCACGGCGCCAGTGTGGACCACCAGGACGACCCGGAAGAGGTTGCGCCGACCGTGAGTTTCGGCCCAAAGTCGCCTTCCGAGCCGGACGCGCGCAGCGCGAGTTGCCAGACCTGCCATGACAAGGGAGATCAGTTGTTGTGGGCCGGCAGCGAGCACCATAAGGAAAACCTGAGTTGCGACAGCTGCCATAACGCCCACGAGCGCGACGATATGATCCTCGGCAAGCAGAATTCCCAGGAAATCTGCCTGGACTGCCATACCGAGGTGAAGTCGCAACTTCAACTGCCCTCGCGCCACCCCATCGCCGAGGGTAAGACGGATTGTACCGACTGCCACAACCCCCACGGGAGCGCGGGCGAGGCGTTGCTGCGGCAGGTTACCCTCAACGACAACTGCTTCAGCTGCCACGCCGACAAGCGTGGGCCTTTCCTCTGGGAGCACCCACCGGTTGCCGAGGATTGCGCCCTGTGCCACAAGCCCCATGGGTCGGTCCATGAACCTCTGCTGACCGCCCGCGGGCCCGCACTGTGCCAGCAGTGCCACGCTGCGGCCTTCCATCCCGGCCAGCCCTACGGCAGCGAGGGTTTGCCCGGTGGCACGGCCACCGCCAACCAGAACCTGGTGGGCAAGAACTGTCTCAACTGTCACAGCCAGATTCATGGATCCAACCATCCGTCGGGAGCGCGCTTGACACGATGATGAGCATGAAACGCCTTCCCTGCCAATTCACAGTCGCCAGCAGCCTGGTACTGGCGGCGTGCGGCGTGGTGGCCCAGGAGACCGATACCTTCACCCCGCTCGGACTGCTGAATCGCCCTCCGCTGAAGACCGCCTGGCAGACGGATAGCCCGCTGCTGGCGCAGCTGGGTGCAGGCTACACCAGCGACGACAACTACATGTTCGGCCAATACAACGGCCTCAACCAGGAGGGCGCCACCGCGATCGGCAACCTGCAGTGGCAGGACTTCAACCGCGGTGACAACTACTGGCAGGGCTATGTATCCAACCTGGGCCTGGATACCCGGGAAGGCGCACTGACCTTTGGCAGGACTGAACGGTTTTCCATCACCGCAGGCTATGACTCCCAGCTGCAGGTGAAAAGTGATGAGGGTCGAACCCCTTTTTCGGGCGGCTCCAACCTCAGGCTCCCCGACGACTGGGTTAGCGGACTCACCACGGCAGACTGGACCAACCTGAACCGGTCACTGCACGGCTTTGACCAGGAACTCAAGCGCGAACGACTCTACCTGAAGGCGGACACCCGGCTGAACCGGAACTGGAGCGTGGACACCAACCTCTCCTACGAGGAAAAGAGCGGCAGCCAGGATGTCGGCGCCGGGATCTACATCGACGGCTCCTCGGCTGATGCCGTATTGCTGAACCAGCCGGTGGATTACGAGACTGTGGATGTTGACCTGGGTCTTACCTACAGTGACAACCGGCTTACGCTGGGCGGGAAGGTGTTCTACTCGGAATTTGACAACCAGGACGAGCTGTTTACCTGGCAGAATCCCTACAGTTCCTATGGCCCGAACGTGCGCTATCCCGCGGGGATCGGCGGCCTGGGCCTGGCCGCTGACAACGACCAGGTCGGCGGGCGCATGACCGGCCAGTACGTCTTTGCCCCCACCATCCGCCTGCAGGTAGACGGCAGCTACGCGGTGGCCTCCCAGAACCAGGACTTCCTGGATTACAGCGTCAACCCCGCACTGGTGGTCAATGTGCCGGTGCCACGCGGCGATTATGGCGGCGACGTGGACAGCAGTACCCTCAACAGCAAATTGTTGCTGAACCCGCTGCCCAAGCTGAGCGCCGAGTTGTACTACAAGTATCGCGATCGGGATTACGATGCCGCGCGTGACGGTTACCAGTACATTCGCGGCGATGGCGGCAACCAGCGGGATGCCGCTACCACGGTGTACAACACCAATCACGACTACACCTCCGAGGTACCGGGTATCGAGGTCAGTTATCGCCTGCCGCTGCGCAGCAGGCTGAGTTTCGATTACGAATACGAAAAGGTGACACGGGAGAACGCCCCCGTGGAGGAAACCGAGCAGGATCGCTACACCCTGGCTTACCGCATCCAACCCTGGTCGAATTTCACCAGCCACCTGGAGGCGAGTTACGCGGACCGCGCGGCAGATACCTACGACTGGGCCCAGGACTACTTTGCGCTGCTGGACACCGAGCTGATCAATGCCACCCCGGATACCCAGCGCTACATCAACCATCCCGAGCTCATGAAGTTTTACCTGGCCAACCGGGAGCAGTGGCTGACCAAGGCAGATTTCAGTTACCTGCCCGCCGACCGGTGGAACCTGAACCTGAACCTGCAGTGGACCGACAACGACTATGACGCCAGCAACCTCGGGCTGAATACGGACGAGTGGTACCGCAGTCACCTCAGCGCGAGCTACGTCGCCAGCGACACACTGTCAGCCAGCGTGTACGCGGGCTTCGACCTTTACCAGGCCGACCAGACCGGCCGGGCCTTCAACGGCGGGCCGGAAAAGAACGCCTTCGAGATCTACCCCCCGCTGCCCCAGGCCAGTGACCCCAGCCGGGACTGGGACGGTGAATTGGAGGACACCAGCATCACGCTGGGTGCGAACCTGCAGTGGCAGGCCGCAAAGGACATTGAGTTCAGTTTCGACTACAGCTATGTCGACACCGATTCGGAGCAGAACCTGGGCACCAATGGCAGCAGCACGCTGGTCGCCAGCGACCTGCCCACCGTCAATACCACCTTGCACCACGTGCAGCTCAGTGGCATCTGGCAGGCACAGGCCAACCTGTTCCTGCAACTGGATTACCAGTTCTACGATTACAAGAGCGATGACTGGGCCTGGAACGGCGTACAACCGGACACCATCGGCAAGGTGCTGACCTTCGGTCAGGGCAACCCGAACGAACAGATCAATTATGTGGGCGCTTCAGTGATTTATCACTGGGAATAGAACCCGGGAGAGAAAGACCATGGTTACAAACACGCGCAACTGGATAATGGCCGGCATGTTCGGCTTGCTCGTCGCCTGTGGCGGCGGGGGCGGTGGCGACAGCGCCCCCGGCGTGGAGCCCGGGCCGCCAACGCCAGGCCAGCCAATCCCCCCGCAGCCGATTCCGCCGGCACCATCCCAGACGCCTTACGCCGAGGCGACCGAGTTGAAAGCGTTTATCACCAGCGTCACCATTCCCGACGACGGCCAGCCGGTGGTGAAATTCCAAGTGTCCGATGGCAGTAACACTGCGATCACGGACCTGGCTGCGAATAATGTGCGCTTCGCCATCTCCAAACTTCAGCCCAGCCCCCAGGGCAACCTGACCGGCTCCTGGCAGTCGTATATCAACCGGATCGAAGCCATCGCAGCTCCCCCTGTGGGACCCGGCACTGAGCCCCGGCTGCAAGCCACGACTGAAACGGGCGCCGCCGCCGGCTTCACCAACAATGGCGATGGCACCTACCAGTACCGCCTGGCCAAGAACGTCAAAACCCAACCGGCCAACATCCAGGCCCAGGCCGACGCTGAGGGCCTCGATCTGAGCTACCAGCCGGGCTACACCAACCGCGTGGCGATGCAGTTCGACGGCAATCCCAATACGACTGCCAATCCCCACTTCGATTGGGTGCCTTCCACCGGCGCCACCAACGGCATTTTCACCATGGATATCGCCGCCACCGCCAACTGCAACCGCTGTCACGACCCGGTGGCGATCCACGGTGGCAACCGCAGGGAGATGCAGTACTGCGTCACCTGCCATAACCCGGGTTCAACCGATGCCAACAGCGGCAATTCGGTGGACATGAAGGTGATGATCCACAAGATCCACATGGGCGCCAACCTGCCAAGCGTACAGGCAGGCGAGCCCTACATCATCTGGGGCTTCAACAACAGCGTGCATGACTATTCCAACGTGCTCTTTCCCCAGGACATCCGCAACTGCGTGAACTGCCATGCGGGCAGCGCCACCGGCACGGACCTGCAGTTCCCGGCGGGCCAGGATTACAACCTGGCCCTGACCTCCCAGGGCGATAACTGGGCCAACTACGCCTCCCAGACGGCCTGCGGCAGTTGCCATGACGCGACGGATTTCTCCAGGCACAGGGGCGGCCAGACCGATGACTCCAAGTGCAACAGCTGTCACTCCACGGGCGGCGTCGCCGGCAGCATCCAGGCCAGCCACACCATCCTGACGGAAGAGGCCCGCAAGCGCTTCGCGGCGGAGATCGTCGCTGTGACCAATACCGGACCCGGCCAGTTGCCGCAAGTCCAGTACAAGGTGGTCGACCCGACCAACGACGGTATGCCCTACGACCTGACGGCAGACCCGGTGTGGACCGCGGCCGGCGGCGCCAGCCGCCTGGCGATAGACCTGGCCTGGCCCACCACTGACTATACCAATACCGGCAACGGGCTGGCGGACGCGAGCGCAGTCAGCCTGGATGCGCTCAAAGGCTCGCCGGTCGGGGATGGCAGCTATACGGTCACATCGACCGTGCCGGTGCCGACAGTTGCCGCCGACGGCAGCGGTTTGGCGGCTATCGAGGGCCATCCCGCCGTCAACATCGGCAGCGAGGAGGAGCCGGACGTGCAGCAGATCGCGTTCTCCAACGCGCACCAGTTCTTCAGTGTCAACGAACCCGGCGGCAAGCCAGTGGACCGTAGGACCTCGGTGGAACTGACGAACTGCCTGAACTGTCACCAGAGCCTGGTTCTGCACGGCAACAACCGCACCGATAACATTGATGTTTGCGTCGCCTGCCACAACCCCCGCAACACCGATGCCGGGGTGCGCAAGGTCGCTGCCAACCCGCCCACGGACGGTAAGGATGAGGAATCCCTGGATATGAAGCGCATGGTGCACGGCATCCACGCGGGGGCAATGAGGCAAAACCCGCTGCAGATCGTCGGCTTCCGGGGATTCACCACCTATGTCTTCGAAGAGCCCTACCCGGGTAACCTGGCGAACTGCGTGGGTTGCCATACGGACGACGGCTATACCCTACCGTTGGCCGCCGGGGTGCTGGGCACCACTGTTGACACGGGCGCAAACCCGCAGAGCCCGGCCGACGACACGGTTGTCTCGCCCGCCACGGCAGTGTGCTCCAGCTGTCACGATGGCGAGGAGGCCGGTGCCCACATGGTGACCAGTGGCGGCAGCTTCAGTACCACCCAGCAGGCGATCGACTCCGGCGAAGTCGTGGAGCAATGTACCATTTGCCATGGCTCCGGAGCCGTGGCGGATGTCGCCCGGGTACACGGAATCGGCAACTAGCCCGCCTTACACCGAGCGTCAAACAGCCCCCGCCCTGTGCGGGGGTTTTTTTTATGATTGGCTTCGCCTTCGGGCAACCGTATATTGGGCAGTGATGAGATACATCGGCAACCAGAATTTCGACCACGGCCAGTCACCCCGGGTGGGCGTGCTGCTGACCAACCTGGGTACCCCGGATGCGCCGGAAACGAAGCCGCTGAGGAAATACCTGCGCCAGTTCCTGTGGGACCCGCGCGTGGTGGAGATTCCGCGGCCGGTGTGGTGGCTCATTCTCCACGGCATCATCCTGCGGGTGCGCCCGCGCCGCTCCGCCGCCAAGTACCGCAAAATCTGGACAGAGAACGGCTCACCCCTGTTGAGTCACAGCCGCGACCAGGCGCAGGCGCTCCAGTCGGTCATGCGCGAGCGCTTCGGTGAGCGCGTGATCGTCGACGTCGCCATGCGCTATGGCAGCCCTGATATCGCCGGCACACTCCAGTCAATGCTCGACCGGGGTGTCACCAGGCTGCTGGTGTTGCCCCTCTATCCCCAGTATGGCGGGGCCACCACCGGCTCTACCTTCGACGCACTGGCCAGCGATTTCATGAGGCGCCGCTGGCTGCCCGAGTTGCGCTTCGTCAGCCAGTATCATGACCACCCGGCGTACATCACCGCGGTGGCCGACAGCATCCGGGATCATCGCACCC
>JBFZEF010000269.1:0-5002 GCA_041307045.1 Halioglobus sp. | reverse complement strand
TATGGCAGAGTCCGTTACGATCTGGAAAACCAGTTCGGAGTGAGAACTGACCAGCTCAGGGAGCGTTTCGACTTCTATTTTGAGGCATTTCCCTTTCTGCAACGCAAAGGGTAGAAGCCGGGCACGGGCGTGATACATGCGGGCGCTCCCGATCGCTGCGCGGACGAACACAAGCAGAGGCAGTTGCATGGATAAGCAGGACAGCGTCACCCGTTCGCATTCCCCCTCCTGGAGCGAAGCTGAGCTGTGCGCGCTTGTCACCCAGGTGCAGCAGGATCTGCACCCGGGTGAGACGTCCGCTCCCGCCAATGTCGACATGTCCAGTTCGCTCGACCGGGACCTGGGTTTTGACAGCCTGGGACGAATGGAGCTGCTGTTGCGGATCGAAGCCGCCACCGGACTGGGCCTGCCGGATGACACCCTGGAGACAGCCGAGACGGTGGCTGACCTGTGGCAGGCGGTACAAAGAGGTCGCGCGCGTCCGGAGCTCGAACATGCGACGCCGCGCGCTCGAGCGGCCGAAGTTGCAGCGGTTTCACACCAGGGCGATGCGGGTTCGAGCGAGGCCCGAACGCTGCTCGAAGTGCTCGATCAGCATGTGGCTGCGCACCCGGACCAGGTGCAGATTGTCTACCTGGCAGACGAGACCGAGACCAGCATCAGTTACCGCGAACTGCAGCAACGCTCTCTGGCGCTGGCGACAGGTCTGCAGCGTTCGGGTTTGCAGCCTGGCCAGACGGTGGCGATCATGCTGCCAACCTCTCCAGACTATTTTTTCACTTACCTGGGCATACTGCGCGCCGGTGGCATTCCCGTGCCCATCTACCCGCCGGCGCGCCCGTCCCAGCTCGAGGATCATGTCAGCCGCCATACCGGCATCCTGGCCAACGCGCGGGCGGCCCTCCTGATCAGCGTCCCGGAGGCGAGCAAGGTAGCCCGCCTGCTCCAGGCCCGCGGGCCCGGCCTGCGGACGGTGCGCACGCCCGGGGAACTGATAGCGTCAGGCGAGGGGCAGACGTTTACGTCCGTCACGGTGAGGGCCGAGGATATCGCCTTTATCCAGTACACCTCGGGCAGCACAGGTCAACCCAAGGGCGTGGCGCTCACCCACGCCAACCTGCTGGCCAATATCCGGGCCATGGCCGCCGCCATCAGGGCATCCCGGGAGGACGTGTTTGTCAGCTGGCTGCCGCTCTACCACGACATGGGCCTGATTGGCGCGTGGCTGGGCAGTTTCACCGTGGGTTTTCGCCTGGTCGTCATGTCGCCGCTGGCGTTTCTGGCCCGGCCCCGGCGCTGGCTGGAGACGATCTCGATCCACGGAGGCACACTGTCGGCCGGCCCCAACTTCGCCTACGAGCTCTGCCTCAACCGGATCAACGAGTCCGCGCTGGCGGGGCTTGACCTGAGCAGCTGGCGGCTGGCCTTCAACGGGGCCGAGGCAGTGAGCCCGGACACCGTCACACGCTTTAGCGAGCGCTTTGCGGCCTGCGGCCTGCGACCCACGGCAATGACCCCGGTGTACGGTCTGGCTGAAGCCTCGGTGGGCCTGCTGTTTCCACCGCTCGGACGCGGCCCGCGCATCGACGCTATCGAACGCGAAACCTTTGAGTCACAGCGCCGTGCGGTACCGAGCCAGGAGGCCTCGGCGCTGCGGTTCGTGGCCTGCGGGCGAGTGCTCCCCGGGCACGAGATACGAATCGTGGACGATGCCGGTGCCATCGTGCCTGAACGGGTCGAGGGGCTGCTGCAGTTTCGCGGGCCGTCGGCCACCACAGGCTACTGGCGCGCGCCAGAACTGACGGCGCGGCTGTTCGCCGACAACCAGGGCGAGTGGCTCAACACCGGTGACCGGGCTTACCTCGCCGAGGGGGATGTTTTCGTCACCGGACGACTCAAGGACATCGTGATCCGGGGCGGCCGCAACCTGTATCCGCAGGAAATCGAGGAGGCAGTGGGTGCGGTCAAGGGTGTGCGCAAGGGCTGCGTGGCTGTCTTCGGCAGGCGCGATGAACGCAGCGGTACCGAGCGCCTGGTGGTGCTGGCCGAGGTCAGCCCACGGCATCGGGATACTGTTGCCCTGCGCGAAACGGTGTCCCACGCAGTGGTGGCCGCCATTGGTGAACCGGCGGACGAAATCCTGCTGGCCCCGCCCCACACGGTGCTGAAAACCTCCAGCGGGAAGGTGCGGCGTTCGGCCTGCCGGGCCCTGGTCGAACAGGGCGGCCTCGACAAGGCGGGGACCAGCGTCAGGGCGCAGTGGCTGAAACTCGCCGCTGGCGCCCTGGTTCTACGCCTGCGCCACGGCCTGCAGATCCTTGCTGACAGCCTGTTCGGCGTTCGCGCCCAGATCCTGTTCTGGTTGCTGGCTCCCGCCACCTGGCTGGTCACACTGCTGTTGCCGACGCCGGCCATGGCGTGGCGCTTCTGCCGCCAGGCCGCACGCCTTCTGTTGCGCCTGGCGGGCGTGACCCTGGATGTGCAGGGCCTGGCTCAAATTCCCAGCGATGGGCGCTGTGTGCTGGTGAGCAACCACGCGAGCTATCTGGACGGACTGGTGCTGGTGGCTGCCCTGGAACAACCGCTGGCGTTCGTGGCCAAGCGTGAGCTGGAACGGCAGTGGGTGGCCGGGTCTTTCCTCAAGCGGCTGGGGGTGGCGTTTGTGGATCGCTTCGACCCACGACGCAGTGTCGCCGATGCCCAGCAGATGACCGAGCTGGCGCAGTCCGGGCGCGGCCTGGTGGTGTTTCCCGAGGGCACCTTCGTGGCAAACCCCGGGTTGCTGCCTTTCAGGCTCGGCGGGTTCCTCGCAGCGGCGCACGCCGGGGTGCCGGTCGTCCCGATAAGCCTGGGTGGTACGCGACAACTCCTCGGCGCCGGCCACTGGTGGCCACGAAAAGCGGCACTGTCGGTGCGTATCGGCGCCCCTGTCCCGGTCGCGCCGCAGCTGGAACCGTTCGCCGCCGCTGTGCAGATGCGGGATCAGGCACGCCGGGTGATCGCACTCGGGCTGCTCACCACTGAAGCCTGAACGCACCCCTGCCCCGCGGTGCGTCAGCCCGGTTTGGCCCGCGCCTCCCGGTTGGCGGCGCTGGCAGCCGCGATGCCGCGCGGCACGTTGACCAGGGCCAGCAGCAGCAGACCTCCCACAAAAAACAGTCCGGTGGAGACAATGGCCAGGCGGTGATTGCCGTCGGTCAACCAGGTGACCAGCCCATAGGTCATGGGGCCGAGGATGGCTGACAGGCGGACCGCAAACATCCACAGGCCGTAAAACTCGGCGCGCTGCCGCTCGGGGGCGAGCACACCGACCAGCGCCCGGCCGGCCGACTGGCTGCTGCCCATGCACAGCCCGGCAATCACCGCGGCCGCCCAGAACAGGCCCGGCCCGGTGGCCAGGGCGGCCAATGCGGTCATCAGAATCCAGCCCGCCAGGGCGATGCCCAGCGCGAGTCGGTGACCGATGCGATCCTGCACATAGCCCCAGGCAAAGGCGCCCAGTGCCGCGGCGATATTGACCAGGAAGATCAGCGCCATCGTCTGGGCCTGCTCGAATCCCAGCTCCTGCTCGGCGTACACTGCCGCCAGTGCGATGATCACCGCTATCCCGGCCTGGTAGGCCACCGAGCAGGCCAGCAATGCGCTGAAATCGCGATAGGAGCGCGCCTCGTGCCAGGTGCGGCCGAGCCGGGCCAGTGATGCCCGCAGGCCGACCTCCCCGGTGGACGGGCGCTGGGGCGTTGCGCGCTCCTTGAGCAGGCTGAAAGTCACCAGGGCTGCGAGACCATAGATGGCGGCGGTGATCAGCATGGTCACCGGCACAAAATGCGCAGCGGGCAGGCCCTGTCCCTGGGCCCGGGTCACATACCACAGGCAGAGCCCAAGGGTCAGCATGCCGCCCAGGTAGCCCAGGCTCCAGCCCCAGCCGGACACGCTGCCGATCCTGTCCCCGCGGGCAAGTTCCGGCAGGAAGGCCGCGACCAGTGACTCGCCGTAGGTATAACAGACATTGGACAGCACGATGGCCACCAGGGCCCAGGCGACATCGCCCGTCCCCGCCCCGGCCAGCGCGGCGGTACCCAGCACGCATCCCAGGGTGGACAGCGCGAGCAGGCGCTTCTTGGCGGCCCGCAGGTCGGCATAGGCGCCAATTGCGGGCATGGTGAACATCACAATCAGGCTGGAGACCGCCAGCGCGCTGGTCCAGGCCAGGGTGGCCCAGGCCTCGCCGCCGGCCACACCGCCCACGAAGTAGGCGCTGAAAACCGCGGTCAGTACCACCGTGGTATAGCCTGAATTGGCGAAATCGTACATCGCCCAGCCAAAGACCTCGCGCTTGCGCACTCCGGGGGCGAGATTGCTCTGGGGAAACAGGTTCATGGCCACATGCGCATCGGTCCGGAAACAGGGGCCAGTATACGCCAGTCGCGCTTTTGACCATCCCGGTGATGACGTCAACGCGATTTTACGCTTGGATTTGGGATATTTCGCCCTTATCATCTGTCATAGCAAATGCCGCACATTGGGTGCGCGGATTTATGGAGTAATTGATGGACAACAAGAGCTTGAACTACATGCACGCCGCGGGCCTCGAATCGGCCCTCGACACCAACAAGGTGCTGAAGAACACGTATATGCTGCTCGGCATGACCCTGCTGTTCAGCGCCCTGACTGCAGGGCTCTCAATGGCGGTGGGAATAGGCCACGGGACAGCGCTTGTCCTGATGCTGGTCGGCTTCGGCCTGCTGTTCGTCGTCCATAAAACCGCCGACAGCAGCAAGGGCCTGCTGGCCATATTCGCCTTCACCGGCGTGATGGGCGCGTCGATCGGGCCGATGCTCAATCACTACCTTTCCCTGCCCAACGGGCCCCAGCTGGTGCTGCAGGCGCTGGGCGGTACCGCGCTGGTATTCTTCGGGCTGTCGGCTTACGCCCTTAGCACCCGCAAGGATTTCTCCTACATGGGCGGGTTCCTGATGGTGGGCCTGCTGGTGGCGGTGGT
>JBFZEF010000267.1:0-3486 GCA_041307045.1 Halioglobus sp. | reverse complement strand
TGGTGGCGTAGGTCTCCTTGCGCCGTATCGCCTCGAAGATGCTGTCGCGGGAGTTCTCTTGTGCCCAGACGACCGCGAGTCCACCGGGGTTGGAGGAGAAGTGATCCTGCACGTTGTTGTACTGGGAATCGCGCCGGCCGAGGTGTCCGACGTAGTTGTCCTCCTCGGCGCTGCCGGGCGCGGCGCTGTGGGTGTCGGTGCTGCCGATAAAACCCATCACGAAGGGGTTGCTACCCAGTTTGTCCTGCAGTAGCAGTCCGTCCTTGAGGGCGTTGCGCACCATGTTGCGCCGGGCGAATTTTTCCAGGGGAACCAGGTTGGCGCGGTCCGTGCGCACGACACCGTGCACTGACCCGAGCATATTGAGGTTGTCAGCGGCGATCTGTTCGAAGTCGCATTGCTCGTCGATCGTATCCAGGCCCATACCCCGCAGGCGGTCATAGCGGCATTCGGACGCGCCCTTGTGCTGCACCAGTTCGACCACCGGCTCGAAGAACAGGCGATTTTCCAGTTCCTCAGTCGACTGCGGGTCCCTGAACATGCGGCCGCCGGCGAGATTGGAGTTGTGGGGAATGGCCATCACGTCACAGCCGTTGCCCAGGTCGGTACAACGCTCGCGCAGCTGTCGCCACAGGCTGGGGAAGCTGTCGCGCCCGGTGTCGTACACTGTCACCGGTGATTCGGCCACCTGCTCGTTGCGGAACACGACATTGCGGTGCATGTTGTTCTGGTCGAAGGCCTCGGTGTACTCGTAGGCCACGAAGGTGGTGAATTCGCAGCGCTTGCTGCGATCGTAATTTTCCTCCGCCGCCTGCTGCACCAACTGCCAGGTTTCCGCATTGGCCTGGTTGCAATCCGACAGGGTGCAGGCAAAGGATTCTCGCGGCGGGTTCTCCAGTTGTCCACCCAGGTCCGTCCACCAGGTGGCCGCCAGCAGCTGCAGCCAGATATTCTGTGCCCGCGTCATGACGCAGTGGGGCCACCAGTAGCCCAGCTTGCTGCTGTCCCGGGTGCAGACATTGATCTGGCCGAAGAATTCGGCGTGATCCGTCACGGCGGCGAAATCCAGCGGCCTGCCGATCTGGGCGACAACCGTTTGCTCGCCATTCGCGTCGGGCAGGATAATCGGCTCGCCCTGCGCGTAGCCGTAGGCATCCCAGGGGTCGCGCCGCTGGCTGGAGAGGTAGGAGTCGAAGGAGTAACTGGTGTGGACATGGAGGTCCCCGAACAGGGGTTTGCCGGTGGCCGCAAAATCGGCGCAGGGCTCGCGCTGCTCGGTGCGCTGGAAAGGTCGCTCCAGGGGCTTCCCGGCGGCGTCTGTCCCGGCCTGGAGCAGCGGGCTGTAAAGAAGTCCGGCGGGCAGGGCTGCGCTGATCGCCACCGCGATGCAGTGATGAAAGGCCTTCCTGAATGCATGCTTGTCCACGTTTTCGCTCCCCGGCTGACCGAGCCGGCAGTATGCCCTCTGACCCGGGAGCGCTGAAGCCAGCGTGGTTTACATAAACCTTATCCGGCCACCTTTCTTGTTCATTACTCTCCTGCGCGGGGACGCGAATGGCGGCAATCCAGGGGCAGAATTATTCAATTGACTAAATTAATCGAATGATTAATATTGCGCTGGTGAATACGAAGCCCCTCTCCCGCGGCGACCAGACCCGCGAAGCCCTCCTGGCGGCAGCGCTCGATGCATTCGGGCGCTCCGGTTTCGATGCCGCCAGCACCAGGGCGATTGCCGAGGCGGCCGGAGTCAACCAGGCCCTGATCGGCTACCACTTCGGTGGCAAGCAGGGTCTTTACCTCGGGGTATTTGAGCACATCGTCTACCGGATGCAGGGGCGTATGGCCCCTGTCGCCGAGGAGGTGCTGCGGCGGCTGGACGCTGCGCCCGAGGATCCGGTGCAGCGCCGCGACCTGGCCCTGGGGTTGATGCTGGACATGTTCGATGCCTACACCGACCTGATCAGCGAAGCGTCCTCGGCGGGCTGGGTGCGCCTGGTCCTGCGCGAACAGCAGGACCCCACCGAGGCCTTTGCGTTGCTGTACGACAACATCTTCTCGCGCCTGCTGGCATTGCTCGGCCGTCTCGTGGCACTGGCTGTCGGGCTCGATGCGGCATCCGAGACCTGCCGCATCCGCACGCTGATGATACTCGGGCAGTTACTGATATTTTTCATCGCGCGGGGCACGACTGCGCGCTACCTGGAGTGGGGACCGCCGGGACCTGACACCATCGCCGCGATCAAGCAGCAGTTTCGCCTCGTGCTCGCATCGCAGTTTTCCCAGGGAGTCGCCGCATCATGAGAAAGGCTATTGTGGTTCTGGTTCTGCTGCTGGCAGCCGGTTTTGCGGCCTACACATTGTGGCCGCGTGATGCGCTGCAGGACGGGCTTACGCTTTACGGCAATGTCGATATCCGCGAAGTGCAGCTGGGCTTCAGGGTAGGCGGTCGGCTTGAGCAGATGTTGTTCGAGGAGGGTGATGCGGTCACTGCAGGGACCTTACTGGCAAGCCTCGACAGCCAGCCCCTGCAGGATAGCCTGGCCCTGGCCGAGGCCGGTGTGGCCGGGGCCGAGGCGCGGCTTGCGGTGCTGCGCGCCGGGTCGCGCCCGCAGGAGATCCAGCAGGCCCGCGCCCGGGTGGCGGAAGCCGGTGCCGCACACAAAAACGCCGAGCAGGAATACACGCGCCAGCGCGAGTTGACCGGCAAGGGTCTCAGCAGCCAGGGCCTGCTGGACAATGCCCTCGCCCGCAGGGACGAGGCGTCGGCTCGACTCGCCGCCGCCCGGCAGGCGCTGGCGCTGGCTGTCGAGGGGCCCCGCGCCGAGGATATCGCCGCTGCCGAGGCCGCGCTCGCGGGGGCGAAGGCGCAGCGCGACCAGGCCGCAACCCAACTGGAGGATGCCCGACTGGTGGCGCCGAATAACGGCGTGGTACTCACCCGGGTGCGCGAGCCCGGGGCTGTCGTCAGTGCAGGTATGCCGGTGTACACCCTGTCCCTGACCGATATGACCTATGTCCGCGCCTATGTCGATGAGTCCAACCTGGGGCAGGTGGTGCCAGGCACAAAGGTAACTGTCACCACGGATTCCTCCGGCAGGGAGTATGTGGGACAGGTCGGCTTTGTCTCCCCCCGGGCGGAATTCACGCCCAAGTCGGTGGAGACACCGGAACTGCGCACCGACCTGGTCTATCGCCTGCGGATTGTGATCCAGGACGCGGATGAGGGCCTGCGCCAGGGTATGCCCGTAACCGTCACTATCCCCGCTGCCTGAGCTGACAGTGGCGGTCGAAATCCTTATCACCGACCTGGTCAAGCGCTTCGGTGACAGCCTGGCGCTCGATGGCATCACGGCCCGCATCCAGGGTGGCCATCTTACCGGCCTGGTCGGTCCGGACGGCGCCGGCAAGACGACCCTGATGCGTTGCCTTGCGGCACTGATGGCGCCGTCGCAGGGCACGATAACGGTCTGTGGCCATGACAGCGTG
>JBFZEF010000265.1:0-17910 GCA_041307045.1 Halioglobus sp. | reverse complement strand
AGGGGCCGGGGCACCGCGCCGTCGCCAGGGCTGACCAGGTAGAACTCGAGCTCTGTGGCGATGACGGGCTTGAGACCCAACTCGGCGAAGCGCGCCACTACGGCAGCCAGTACGTGGCGGGGATCCGTCCAGGCGGGCCGGCCGTCAATGCTGTAATGGGCGGCCAGCACCTGTCCGGTGGGAGAAGCCAGCCAGGGCACGGGGGCCAGGCTGCCGCTCACCGGCAGTATCCTGTTGTCGGGCTCCCCCGCCACCAGGCGCGGATCAACCTCGTGGTTGTACTCGCCCATGGTAGTGACCAGGGACTGGGTGGCCGGGCATTTCAGCGCACCTTCAAACAGCGCGCCGAACTCACTGCGGTGAATGCGCTTGCAACGGAAAATTCCGTTGATGTCCGGCATCAGCACTTCCAGCATCTGGATCGAGGGATTGGCTTGCAGGAAGCCGTCCAGTTCCGCCTGGCCCGCTGCTGTCACATGCAACTCCTCATTCATCACCATGCCCCCTCACCACCAGCGCGTCCAGGCCGATACAACCGTCGACCATCAGCCGCACCGGGTTGATGTCAATCTCGCCGATACAATCCGCCAGTTCCACCGCCAGCACCGAGAGGCGCGCAGCCATCTCGCAGAATTTCACCACGGCCAGCGCCTCGCGACCGCGCGCCGCATCGAGCAGGCGATGCATTTTCAGGCGGCGCAGCGCCCGCATTGCCTCGGCCGGGCCAAAGGGCGGCAGCAGCACGATACTGTCGCGCAGCAACTCCGCGTGCACGCCGCCAAAACCGAGTAATACCGTCGGGCCGAACTGGCGGTCGCGGGCGACGCCCAGGATCATTTCAATGCCCTCCCCCGTCACCATGGGCGCAACTATCAGCGCCGGGCCAAGCCGCGCGCTCATGTCACTACAGGCTTCGCCCAGGGAGCGGGCATCCTGCAGGTTGAGCACCACGCCGCCCACGTCGGACTTGTGCGCGATCCCGGGCTGTGCGGTCTTGAGTACCACCGGGAAGCGCAGTTCGCGCAGCAACTGCGACGGCACCCGGGGGCCCTCAAAAGCGGTGCCGGGGACCACGGCAATACCGAACTCGCGCAGCAACTGCCCGGCCACGACTTCAGCCAGGGCGCCACCGGTCGGCAGGTGTTCGCGCAGGTAATCGCGCCAGCGGCTGACCGTCGCCGGCGCCGTGGCGGCGGGTGGCGATTCCGGCTCCAGCGCAAGAAAATCCCGGTACCCCATGACGCTGCGGGCGGCCACCATGAACTCGCGCAGCCCATCCAGCACCGCGAAACCCTCCCGGGTAGCCGTGACGGCCAGCGGGTCGCTGCCGGAACCGGCGCAATTGGCCACCAGGCACACGGGTTTACCGGTGGCGCGATGGGCACCGCGCAGGTATTGCAGGTAACCCGGGTAGAGGGCCCCGCCCGGCGCGCGATCGTGCACCACCGCACCCAGGGCGATGCCGGGGTCCGCCAGCAGGGCGCTGAAACAGGCCTCCATATTCTGCGCTGCGGCAGCGCCACCGGCGCTCCAGGCATCCAGCGGGTTCACCGCCGGCAGGCCCTCGTCGAGCACAGCCTGCAGGCGCTCGACGCTGGCGGCCGCCAGGGGCGGATAGTCCACCCCCAGTTCGTGCGCCAGATCGATGGCCAGCTGGCGCTCGCCGCCGGAGTCGTGCAGAGTGGCAAGGCCACCGGCGGGGAGCGCATGAGGCTGGGAGAACAGGATCAGGGTTGCGGCAAGCTGCGCCATATCGTCAACCCGCTGCACCCCGTGGCGACGAAACACTGCGTCGAACACCGCGTCACTCCCCGCCAGGGCGCCGCTGTGGGAGAGCGCGAGGCGGGCCGCAAGTTCAGTCCTGCCAACCTTGAGCACGACAACCGGAATGCGCCGCTGCCGCGCCCGCTCCAGCGCCGCGATGAAGCGAGCGGGCTGGCGGCTGGTTTCCAGGAACAGGCCCACCACCCGTGTTTCGGGTCGCTCCAGCACATACTCGAGGTAGTCCTCCACCCCCAGGCACAACTCCTGGCCGGTGGAGGCGGCGAACAGGAAGTCGATGCGCTCCTCGCAATCGAGAATGCCCGACATGCCGGCGCCGGACTGGCTGAGCAGTACCACACCCCCGGGGTGTCCATGTGCCCGGGTATCGAAACCCGACACCCACAGCCCGCCGGCGAAATCGTAAAACCCCAGGCAGTTGCCACCGTGCAACAGCAGCCCGGCGCTCCGGGCTTTTTGCCGGATGCGCCCTGCCAGTGCGCCGCCGGGTTCCCCCGGTTGCACCAGGGCGGAGAAGATCGTGGCCGCCTGCGCCCCGAGGGCAACGGCCTCGTCAAAACAGGCCTCCAGGCGCGTATCACTGACGGCGAACACCACGTGCTGGGGTACTTCGGGCAGGTCCGCCAGGGCGGGGTAGCAGGGCATGTCCCCGATTGAGTCGCGGCCGGGATTGACTGCGTACAGCGGCCCCGCGAACCCGCCCCGGCGCAGGTTACACAAGACCTCGTTGCCCGGTGACCCGCTGCGGGCGCTGGCGCCCACGACCGCCATCGAGCGCGGCCGCAGCAGGGGATCGAGGCGATGCGCAGGCATGGCGCCTAGAAAGCGCCGGCTGGCACCGCCCGGCGCCGGGGCGGATTGAATACCGGCGTGTCAATCACCCGGCAGGGCGCCAGCACCCGGGTCCAGTGCAGCTCACGCTGGTAATAGATTTCCGCGACCAGTTCCTCCCCCACGGCGCCGTAGGGCATCTCGAGCTGGGCGAAAGCCACATTCGACTTGGCGCTGGGACACCAGGCCGCAGAGGTGACGGTGCCGACTTTTCTGCCGCCGCTGAGAATGAACGAATGCCGGGCCGGCTTGTTGCCGTCCACGTCGAGCATGGCAAAGCGATAGCGCGAACCCTCGGCCTGCTCACGCAGCAGGGCCCTGCGGCCGTTGAACACCGGTTTGTCCATATCCACCAGCCAGCCCAGGCCCAGCTCGAACGGTGAGCGCGAGCGACCCGTGCGCACCACGGATTCCGCCGGCACAAAATCCACTCCCGCCTGGAGGAAACCAGCCTCGATCCGAGCCAGGTCCAGCGCGTCGGAGCCGAAGGGCTTGATCAGGTAGGGGCGGCCCGCCGCGAACAGGCGATCCCACAACAATTCGGCCTTATCGGCAGCGACCCACAGTTCATAACCGAGGTCGCCGGTGAAACCGGTGCGACTCACTGTGAGGGTGTCGCCCTCGAAGGGAAACGCGGCCAGGCCAAACGGCTTGAGCTGTTCCAGCCCGCGCAGCCCCATCGCCAGCAGCGCCGCGCAGGAGGTGGGGCCCTGCACCGCCAACGCGGCGACATCCATGCTCTCGTCCGCGATGGTCACATCAAAACCGAGCGCCGACCAGTGCAGCCAATCGATCGCCCGGGCAAAGGCGCACAGGCGGTAGTCGTTTTCGCCCAGGTGGAAAATGGTGCCATCGTCCATCACCTGGCCGGCGTCATTGCACCACACCGTGTAGCCCACCCGGCCGGCGCGGATCTTGCTGATATCGCGGGTGACCAGGCGATTCAGGAAGGGCTCGGCATCCGGTCCACAAATGCGGTACTTGTTCATGGGCGAGAGATCAAATACACCGGCGGTACTGCGGATGGCAAAGTACTCCAGTTCCATGTCGGTGTAGGCCCGGGGCGTGGTATAGCCCTTCCAGGTCCCCCAGTCATTGAGCTCGCAGGCGGCTGCCACCCGGGAGTGGAACGGCGTGCGCAGCATCATGGTGGTGTCGCTCTGCGGCTTCATGCCCCTGCCCCCCGCCGGATAATTTCCCGGGCCACATTCCTTCCCGCCAGGCCCATCACGCCGCCGCCGGGATGGCAGCCCGCGCTACACAGATACAGCCCATCCAGGCCACTGGCATACTGGCTCGCACCAGGGAAGGGCCGCATCATCAGCACCTGGTCGAGACTCAGCTCGCCGTGATGCCAGTGGCCGCCGCTCATGCCGAAATCCCGCTCCAGGTCGGCCGGGGTAAGCAACTGGCAGGCCACCACCTGCTCGCGAATCCCCGGGGCGTACTGCTCCAGCTTGTCGATCAGCAGCCTGGTAAAACACTCGCGGTGGGTCTCGTGCGGCGCGGCGGCGGGACCCTCCCAGCCACCGGCCGGCGCATAGGGCGCATACTGCACGATGGCGGAGAGGACATGGCCACCGGCGGGAGCCAGCGACGGATCGTGAATACTGGGTATGCTGATATCAAACGCGGGGTCGGCGGAATAGCCGTCGTATTTCACCGCGTTGAAAGCGCGCTCGATGTAGTCCATGTCCGGCGCGATGACCAGGCGCTGGCCCAGGGCGGCGGCGTCGAGGCCGGTGAATCGCGGCAGGCCATCGAGCGCCAGGTGAAGCTTGGCGGCGTTGCCAGCGCAGCGCACCTGGCTGACGCGCCGCGCCATCCCGGTTTCCATGTTGCGATAGCCCACCAGGCGCGAAAACGTGGTGACCGGGTCGGCAGCGGACACCACCACCTGCGCCCCCAACTGCTCCCCCGATGCCAGGGTTACCCCCACCGCGCGGCCATCGCGCATATCGATGCCGGCCACCGGCGCACCGAGCCGGATCTCGACGCCGCGGGAGCGGGTGCTGTCGGCCAAGGCTTCCCCCAGGGCGCCCATGCCGCCCTGCAGCTGTGCCGCGCCGGTATAACCGAACACTTCGCCACTGCGGCGGTAAAGATAGCCAAACACCGTGTTGGGGGTGCGCGGCCCCATGCGTGAGCCGAGCACGCTGTCAAAACTCAACAGGGCTTTCAGCTGGGGGCTGTCGAAATGCTCCTCCATCAGGTCGTACATATTGCCAAGGACGATGCGCATGAGATCGCTCATATCGTCCCGGCCCAGCATTTTCAGTCCCAGGCCGAGTCCGGCCAGGGCGAGGCGATCCCGCAGCGTGGATTCCACCAGCCGCGGCGGGCGCTGCTCAAACACTTTCGCCAGAAGCTTCGCATACTTGCCGGTGCGCCCATGGAATGATCGCCAGGCGTCGCTATCCGCGCGGCTTATGCCTTCACCTTCGACCTGGGCACCCAGCAGGCGCAGGTGCCGGCCACCGGTGTCCAGCAGTACCGAGGCGAGATCCCGCGCCGCAAACTTCAGGCCGTGGCGCTCCAGCTGCAGCTCGCGACACACCGCCGGGTGCAACTGGTACAGCCACTGGGCACAGGCAGACACGGTGTAGCCGGGCGCGAATTCCCGGCTTGCCGCGGCTCCGCCGGGGCGCTCCCCCGCCTCGATCACCAGCACTTTCCTGCCGGCCCTGGCCAGGTAATTTGCGCACACCAGGCCGTTGTGGCCGGCGCCGATCAGGATGACATCGCGCTGCTCAGTCATCGGCATAACCTGCCGGGACCACGTCCGCACGGCGCAGGTCCCGGAGAATTTCTCGTGCCGCGTTGGCGCCTGGCGCTGCCATTACACCGCCGCCGGGATGGGTGCCGGAGCCGCACATATACATACCGCGCACCGGACCGCGGTACTGGGC
This sequence comes from Halioglobus sp., assembly GCA_041307045.1. GTDB lineage: Bacteria > Pseudomonadota > Gammaproteobacteria > Pseudomonadales > Halieaceae > JARRPM01. Next base: position 12,388 of record JBFZEF010000265.1, on the reverse strand, counting down.
GTAACCGGGAAAGGGGCGGTTGAACAGCAGCTGGTCGAAGGTGAGCTCGCCCTGGAAGATGTTGCCCTCGGTGAGGCCGACCTCCGCTTCGATTTCCCGCGGTGTGCGGGTTTCACAGTGCAGGATCAGGTCCCTGAAATCCGGGCTGTGGGCCGCGATCTGGTCGATCACCGACTTCTCGAAGCCGGCCTTGTCGGCGTCGGTCCATTCACCGCCGTTGATTTTGGGCGGGGCATATTGCACGAACACCGTCATCATGTGCTTGCCGACTGGCGCCATGGTGGGATCGGTCTGGGTGGGGATCAGCATGTCCACGTAGGGATCCTTCGACCAAGTGCCGTCTTTCCAGTCATCGTAGGCGCGCTCCAGGCGCTCCAGGGAGTCGGTGAAGTGCATGTCACCCAGCATCAGCGGGCTTTTCGGGTCGAGCCCGCGGAAGGTGGGCAGGCCATCGAGGGCGATATTGAGTTTGCCGGAAGAACCACGGATCTTGAAATTCCGCGCCTTGTGCAGCAGCTCCGCGGGCAGGTCCGCCGCATCCATGATATCCAGGAAGGTGCGTTTCGGGTCGAGGTTTGAAACCACGATATCCGCGCGGTATTCATCGCCGTTTTTCAACGCCACGCCCCTTACCTTGCCGTGGCGAACGACGATCCTGTCGACATCGGCGTCGCAGATAATCTCGCCGCCGAAAGCCTGGAAGGATTTGGCCAGTGCGCCCGCCACGGCGCCCATGCCGCCGCGGGCGAAGCCCCAGGAGCCGACATTACCGTCCATATCGCCCATATAGTGATGCAGCAGGACATAGGCCGTGCCCGGTGAATAGACCCCCAGGGCTGTGCCGATCACGCCGGTTCCCCCCAGGTGGGCCTTGATCACATCGGTTTCAAAGTATTCGTTGAGATAGTCGCCGACGCTCTTGGTCCAGAACCGCAGGGTGTCGGCCAGCCCCTCCTCCCCCATCTCCATGAAGGCACGGGCGAAGCCGTACAGATCGCGCAGGTCGCGCGGCTTGAGCGAGGTCGGGTCCGGCGGGCGCCGCAGCAGGTAGGGGCGGATCAGGCGGGTCTGCTTGCGCACGTCGGTGGCGTAGCGCTCGTAGGCATTGGCGTCGCGTTGCGAGTGCCGCGCCATTTCCCGGTACTGGCGATTGTGGTCGTAGTAGTTGCCGTAGTAGTCCCCGTCGCGGCTGAAGGTAACGCCGCCGCCGTAGGGCACTACCTGAAGGCCGTGCCGGGGCAGCTCCAGATCGCGCGCGAGTTCAGGGCGCAGCAGGCTGCAGACGTAGGAGCAGTTGGAATAGGTCCAGCCGGGGTGGAGCTCACGGCTGACAGTGGCGCCGCCGATATAAGGGTTGCGTTCGAGTACGGCCACGGCCAGGCCGGATTTGGCCAGGTAGGCGGCATTGGTCAGGCCGTTATGCCCCGCCCCAATCACTATCGCGTCGTATTGCCTCAAGGCCAGCTCCGGTTGCAGGCCCGTCGCCGGGCACTCGTGTCGCTCGCGGGAGCATGCCACGACAACCACAGCCTGTCCACCCATGAATGAACAGTCATTCATTTGTTGCCATCGCCGATAGCCTGGATTACGGTTGGCCGGAACATTCGCAATCAATGGGGACAAGCCAGGAGAACTGGCGCAACTCCGGGAAACTGAGCATTGACCAGAACCGCCAGCAAACAGCGTCGCGCCCTGCCCAGGGAAGTTCGCCGGGAGCAGTTGATCAGGGCAACCATCAAGTGTATTGCCAGGCACGGCCTGTCCGGTGTCACCCTGGCACTGGTCACCCGTGAGGCCGGCCTGAGCATGGGTATTGCCAACCTTCACTTCCAGAGCAAGGAGAAGCTGCTGCTGGAGACCCTGCGCTGGGTCACAGCGGAATACGCCGCGGGTCAGGCCGCCATTCTCGACAACGGGGAGTACCCGAGCACGGCCGCCAGGATCGAGGCCCTGCTGCAGTTCGACTTCAGTCCTCCGGTCATTGATAAGAACAAACTCGCGGTGTGGTTCGGGTTCCTGGGCGAAGCCCGCTCGCGGCCGACCTACCGGCGCAACTGCTCCCGCCAGGATACAGAGGCCGAAACCAGGATCGCCGCCCTGTTCCAGCAGGCCCTGGACGAGGCGGGCGACACCAGGTCTGACGCTACTCTGCTCGCCGCCGGCTATATTGCACTGGTGGATGGCCTGTGGCTGAATGCGCTGGTGGATCCGCGGCGACTGCCCTGGGTAAAGGCGCACCGCGCAGCCAGGCATTACCTCGCATCTGCCTTCCCGAAACATATCGGCCTTGCCTAGCAAAGGATGCCCGCTGCGATGCAGATCGAACTGGATGAGAGCACGCGCCACTGGCAACAGCTGGTACGCGACTATGTGGAGCGGGAATTGATCCCCTGGGAGGTCACCGCGGAGCTCAATAGCGGCGAGCTGCCTCCGGAGGTGATGCAACGAATCCAGGGCGAGGCGATCAGGCTGGGGCTGCCGGGGATGGATGCGCCTGCAGACCGGGGCGGCCTCGGTCTGCCCATGGTGGACCAGGTGGCTGCCTGGGAAGTACTGGGGCGGGTGACGAATGCGCTGTGCTGGTGCTTCCCGGAAGCCCAGTCCTGGATGTACGAGGCCTGTGCCGACAGCCAGTACCAGCTCGAGACCTATATCCAACCCCTGCTTGCGGGCAAGCGCCGCGAGGCCTACGCCATTACCGAGGCCGAGTCTGGTTCCCACGAGGTGGTCAATACCAGCGCCCGACCGACCGCCGGCGGCTACCTGCTCAACGGTGAGAAATGGTTTGTCACCTCCGGCAACCTGGCGGACTTCCTGTTTGTACAGGCCAAGGTGGTCGCCGCCGACAGCGCGGGCGCAGGCGATACCCTGTTTATCGTCGATCTGGACAGCCCGGGTATAGAAATAGTCGAAAACCCCCTGTTCTCCCACACATTTGCCTCACACCACCCCACCTACCGCTTTACCGACGTGCTGGTACCGCAGCGCAATCGCATCGGCGGCGGGCGTTCCGGCATGGACTACAGCCGCGCCTGGTTCCGCCATGAGCGCATGACCATTGCGGCCCGCATGCTGGGCGCCGCCACCCGGATGATCGAGGAGGCCACGGCCTGGGCCAGCCAGCGGCAGATTCTCGATGAAAAGCTGATAGACAAGCAGGCGGTGCAATTCATGCTGGCGGACTGCTGCACTGAACTGTGGGCGGCGCGCCTGATGGTATACGAGGCGGCCCGGGCCCATGACCGGGGCGGCGTGGAGCCCAGGTCGCTCCACGTTCGCTGCTCCATGGCGAAGTTGTACGCCACTGAAATGGCCAACCGGGTGGCCGACCGCTGCCTGCAGATCTGGGGCGGGCGGGGCTACCGGCGCGACAATGCGGTGGAGCGCTTCTTCCGTGAAGTGCGGGTGGACCGCATCTGGGAGGGTAGCAGCGAAATCCAGCGGATGATCATCGCCGGCGCCCTCGCCCGGCGTGGCCTGGACGCCATGTGAAGGCGGCAGCTGCGCAGGCACCGCGGCGGCAGGCATGGGTAATCCTGCTGCTGGCGTGCGTTCTCCTGCTGGGCGCCAGCGTCGCGCCCGCCGCCCGGGAACCCGTTCTCAATATCTACAACTGGTCCGACTATATCGACCCGGAACTGGTGCAAGAGTTCGAGCGCGAATTCGGTATCAAGGTCAATTACGATATTTACGATTCCAGCGAGATCGTCGACACCAAACTGCTGACCGGCCACTCGGGCTACGACGTGGTGATTCACTCTACGTCGTTTTCTCAACGCCTGATTCCCATCGGGGTCTACGAGCGCGTCGACTACGCGCGTCTCAAGAACTGGCATCACATGGACCCCGAACTGCTGGCAAGGATACGCGAGCACTTCGGCGACGACCTCGCCGGGGTCCCCTACATGTGGGGCACCACGGGGTTTGCCTACAATCGCCAAATGGTGCTCGAGCGCATGCCGGACGCGCCCCTGGACAGCGCCGCCATGTTGTTCGACCCTGCCGTCGTTTCGCGCTTTGCCGACTGCGGCGTCAGCCTGCTGGACGACCCGACCTCGGTGATTCCGATGGCCATGCTGTACCTGGGTTACCCCGCAAACTCGGTGGAGCCGCAACACCTGGAAGAAGTGGAACAACTGCTCAAGCGCGTACGGCCCTACATCAAGTATTTCAGCTCCACCAAGATGCTGCTGGACTTGCCCAGCAGGGAAGTCTGCATCGCCATGGCCTGGTCGGGGGATTACTCGGTGGCCAGCAGCCGCGCGGCGGAAGCCGGCGTCGAGATTGACCTGGGCTATACCATTCCTCGGGAGGGCGCCGTCGACTGGTACGACAATATGTATATTCCGGCGGACGCGCCGCACCCGGAGAACGCCTACCTGTTCCTCGATTTCATGCTGCGCCCGGAGGTCATCGCCCGGGCCAGCAACTATATCGGCTATGCCAACGCCAATCGCAGCGCCACGGCGCTGGTAGATCCTGCGATCACAGGTGACCCCGTTATTTACCCCGATCCGGCAACAATGGAGCGCCTGGAGCCCTCGGTGATACTGTCCCCCAAACTGGAGCGGCGGCGCTCCCGGGCCTGGACCAAAATCAAGACGGGGCTATGACATGAAGAGGTACGGCGGATGACACAGGCCAGAGTCGCAAGGAACGGGAGCCCGGGCAGTGGCTCCCCGAGCGCGCCCTGGAAGGATTCCTCGCAGGAGCCTTTCATCGAACTGCAATCCCTGAGCAAGCACTTTGGCGATTTCGCCGCGGTGGACGATGTCAGCCTGAAAATCTACCGGGGCGAGCTGTTCACAATCCTGGGCGGCTCCGGTTGTGGCAAATCCACCCTGCTGCGCATGCTCGCCGGTTTCGAACAGCCGTCCGCCGGGCGCATGCTGATCGACGGGGTGGACGTTACCCGCTCACCGCCCTACGAGCGCCCGGTGAACATGATGTTCCAGTCCTACGCTGTGTTTCCGCACATGACAGTCGAGCAGAACATCGCCTACGGCCTGAAAAAGGAAAAACTGCCGCGGAGCGAGATCGCGCAAAGGGTAGAGGAAATGCTGCAACTGGTGCAGCTGCCACAACTGGCCAGGCGCAAGCCCCACCAGCTCAGCGGCGGCCAGAGCCAGCGGGTGGCGCTGGCCAGGGCACTGATCAAGCGCCCCAAGGTGCTGCTGCTGGATGAACCGCTGGCGGCCCTGGACAAGAAGCTGCGGGAACAAACCCAGTTCGAACTGATGAACCTGCAGGACAAGCTGGGCACCACCTTTATCGTCGTCACCCACGACCAGGAAGAGGCAATGACCCTGGCCACGCGCATCGCGGTAATGGACGCGGGCAAATTCATCCAGATTGGCACCCCCGGTGAAGTCTACGAGTACCCGCGCAATCGTTTCGTCGCCAACTTCTTCGGACAAATCAACCTGTTCGAGGCCACCGTGGTGGCAAGCGACGGCGAGCACGTCACGGCACGCCTGGATGGCAGCGACACCGAAATTCGCACCCGGCATCCGCAGCTTCTGGCACCCGGCTCACACTGCGGCATCGGCGTGCGACCGGAGAAACTGCTGATCAGCACCCTTGCGCCCACCCAGGACGGACTTACAGTCACCCGGGGGGTGGTGGAGGACCTGGCGTACTACGGCAATCGCTGCCTTTACCGGGTGCGCACCCAGAACGGGCGCATGATCCAGGTCAGCGCTCAGAACTACCAGCGCTCCGCCCAGTTGTTGCTGGAGTGGGATGACGAGGTGTTCCTGAGCTGGAATTCCGACTGCAGCGTGGTGCTGAGCGAGTGAGCCCGGAGACGCCGCTGTGAGCATGGTCGTCAACCCGGGCCGGACCGATCGCCTGTGGCGCGGCCTGGTCATCACTGCGCCCTACCTGTGGCTGCTGATTTTTTTCCTCGTACCCTTTGCCATCGTACTCAAGATAAGCCTCGCAGATCCCCTGGTTGCACAACCGCCGTTTTCCAACTTCTTCGACTGGAGCGGCAGTACCGGCCGCCGGGTTCTGGCCACGCTGGACAACTACCGCTTCCTGTTTGAGGACCGGCTCTACGTGGTGAGTTACCTGAATTCGATCAGGATTGCATTGATCGCCACGGCGCTGTGCCTGCTGCTGGGTTTTCCCATGGCCTATGCCATTGCGCGCACCCCCTACCCCTGGCGCAACCTGTTGTTGCTGCTGGTGATCCTGCCGTTCTGGACTTCCTTCCTGCTGCGGGTATACGCCTGGATGGTGATGCTGGGCAAGCAGGGCCTGATCAACCAGCTGCTGCTGTCTTTCAGCCTGGTCGACGCGCCCCTGCAGTTTCTGTATACCGACTGGGCTGTCTACCTCGGCATCGTTTACACCTACGTACCTTTCATGATCCTGCCGCTGTACGCCAGCCTGGAGAAACTCGACCCGGACCTGCACGAGGCCGCCGCGGACCTGGGCGCCCGGCGGCACCGGGTATTTCTCGATGTCACCCTGCCCCTGGCCATGCCGGGCATCATCGCCGGCTGCCTGCTGGTGTTCATTCCCGCACTGGGGGAGTACGTGATACCGGCACTGCTCGGCGGGCTGGACACGCTGATGATCGGCCGCACGCTCTACGATGAATTCTTCGTCAATCGCGACTGGCCGCTGGCATCTGCGGTGGCGGTAGTACTGCTGTTGATCCTGATCCTGCCCATCATGCTGTTCCAGCGCCTGTCGCAGGAGTCAGAGACATGAGGCGCAACTCCACCTTCCTTTACTCCGTGCTCTGCTTCGGCTATGCCTTCCTCTACATTCCGATCTTTGTACTCATCGCCTACTCGTTCAACAACGCGCGCCTGGCCACAGTGTGGGGCGGATTCTCAACCCGCTGGTACAGTGCACTGCTGGAGAATGCCCAGATACTCGATGCCGCCCTGCTGAGCTTGCAGATCGCCCTGGTCAGTGCCACCGTGGCGACACTGCTGGGCACCCTGGCCGCGCTGGGGCTGAACCGCATGGGAGGCTACCGCGGGCGCATGCTGTTCACGGGCATGATAGCGGCGCCGCTGGTGATGCCCGAGGTGATCACCGGCCTGTCGCTGCTGCTGCTGTTCGTGAGCCTGCAGGAATTGATCGGGTGGCCGGGCTCCCGCGGCGCCAACACGATCACCATCGCCCATATCACGTTTTCCATGGCCTATGTCGCGGTCATCGTGCAGTCGCGGCTGGCCTCCATGGACAGGGCGCTGGAGGAGGCGGCGATGGATCTCGGGGGCCGCCCTTTTGCCGTCAACCTGGATATCACCCTGCCGCTGATCATGCCCGCCATGGGAGCCGGCTGGCTGCTGGCCTTCACCCTGTCGCTGGATGACCTGGTAATTTCCAGCTTCGCCGCCGGCGCCGGCGCGAGCACCTTGCCCATGGTGATCTTTTCCAAGGTGAAGCTGGGCGTTACGCCGGAGATCAATGCCCTGGCGACGATCATCATCGGCATCGTGATGTTCGGCGTGATCATCGCCGGCTGGCTGATGTGGCGGCAGCAGCGCTTGTCGGCCACGGCGCCCGTTAAAGCCTGAAGGCAGTGGTGCCCGAAGTCATTGGAACGACGGGCGCTGGGTCGGGTATGGAGATTCCCGACAATTGCCACTACCATGTCGCCTCAATCAGCAACAAATCCACGAGGCGGCATGCAGCAGGCGCGAGCTCCGAAGAGCGTGTTCGAGGAGATCCTCGGGCTGCTGCAGAAGCGCAGGTCAGACGAGGCGATTGCGCGCGCCCGGCAGGAGCTGAACCGCTACCCGGACGATGTGAACATCCTCGGCCTGCTCGGCGCCGCGCTGGGAGATTGCGGCCAGTTTCCCGAGGCCGAGGAAGCATTGCTGAGGGTCATCGAACTCACCCCCACCTTCGCCAAGCCCTACGAGGATCTCGGCATACTGCTGTTGCAGCAGGGCCAGGCCCAGCGAGCTATCCCGCTGCTGGAAAAAGCGATCCGGCTCGACCCGAAACAGGAAGCGGCCCATTTCCAACTGGGCAAGGCACTGGCGCAGTCGGGGCGCGGGGCGGAGGCGGATGCCGCCTTCGAGCGCAGCTTCGCCCTGTCTCCGACCCGGGGCATGATGGCCCGCGCAGCGGAACACCATGCCGCCGGGCGCCTGGACGATGCCGAGCGTTTGTGCCGACGGGTGTTACAGGCACAACCCCGGCACGTCGATGCCCTGCGCATGCTGGGCCTGATAGCGGCAGCGGCGGGAGACCTGGACGAGGCGGAAAACCTGTTGCGCCAGGCGCTGACGGAGGCACCCGATCATGTGCCAGCGCTGTTCGAGCTGGGCCGGGTGCTGCGCGAGCTGGAGCGGCCCGAGGAGGCGATCGACGTCTACCGGGAATTGATTGCCCTGCAGCCGGACAATCCCCGGGCCCACTACCGCCTGGCGGGGGTACTGGCACCCGCCGCCCTGAACGAGCAGTCCGCCGCCGCCTACCGGCGCTGCCTGGAGCTGGATCCGCAGCACGCCGGCGCCTGGCTGGGCCTGGGTCATATGCTGAAAACCCTGGGCCGGCAGCAGGAGGGAATCGACGCCTACCGGCGCTGCCTGGAACTCGCGCCGGAGTTTGGCGAGGCCTGGTTCAGCATCGCCAACCTCAAGACCTATCGTTTCGCGGACAGCGAGATCGAGGAGATGCGGCAGTGCCTGCGCAGTGAGACCGTGCGCGAACCCTCCCGGGTAAACTTCCTGTTCGCCCTGGCCAAGGCCTGCGAGGACCGCGGGGATTACGCCGGGGCCTGGCGCTATTACGCAGAGGGCAACGCCAGGCAGCGCTTGCTGGTGAGTTACGACCCGGTGGTCACGGAAACCGTCCACGATGAACTGATCGAGTACTTCACGGCCGCTTTCTTCCGCGAGCGGGCCGGCTGCGGCAACCCGGATCCCTCCCCCATATTCATTCTCGGCATGCCCCGCTCGGGCTCAACCCTGGTGGAGCAGATTATCGCCAGCCACAGCCAGGTGGAGGGCACCAGCGAATTGCCCTACATCGGGCGTCTGACCAAATCGCTCAACCGCAACCGGGCGGACGGCATGCGCTACCCGCGGGTACTGGATGAACTGGAGCCGCGCCATTTCCAGCGCCTGGGCCAGAACTACCTGGACATGGCGCGCATGCACCGGGTCGAGGGCACAGCGCGTTTCATCGACAAGATGCCCAACAACTTTCCCCTGGTCGGGTTTATTCACGCGATACTGCCCGGGGCGAAGATCATCGATGCCCGGCGCCACCCGCTGGACGCCTGCACCGGCAACCTGCGCCAGCTGTACGCCCGCGGCCAGACCTTCAGCTACGACCAGACTGAGATCGGCGAGTACTACCTGCAGTACCAGCGGATGATGGATCACTGGGACCAGGTGTTGCCGGGCAGGGTGCTGCACGTGCAGTACGAGGACGTGGTGGCGGACCTTGAATCGCAGGTCCGGCGCATACTCGCCTTCATCGAGTTGCCCTTCGAGGACGCCTGTGTGAACTTCCACGACACCGAGCGTGCGGTGCGCACCGCCAGTTCCGAGCAGGTGCGCCAGCCGATTTACACCTCCGGCATCGGCTACTGGCGCCACTACGAGGGCCAGCTGCAGGAACTGCAGGAAGTGCTGGCGCCGATCCTCGCGCGCTATCCCCCGACCTAGCCGGACTCAGGCGAAGGGCCAGACCTCCAGGCCGTGGATCGCGTTGCGCACATCCGCGCTGAGCGTCACCACGCTCACGGTTTTCACCTGCGCCAGGTCGTGCAGGGCGATGGTCGAGGGCGACGAACCCGCCGCCACCAGGGCGTCACCCAGCACACACAAGCCGCGGCCGAAACCGGCGCGGGCGATCCGTGAATCGTCGAGGTCGGTGTGGGTGAGCCGGCTCTCATCAAAGGCCGGCACTGCGAAACTGATATCCCTGCCCGATGCCAGCAAGCGCACCCGGTCGGCCGCTGTGTCATTGAACAGGACACCGTCGCCGAACGGTCGGGCGTTGTGAATACCCCGGGGCAGTGCAGCGACCCGCTGCAGGATGCGACCGTCGAAGCGCACCATACCGGCGGTTTTCAGGCCGCTGAGGTACATCCCGGTCGGATCGCAGAAGACGTTGTTCAGGTGCAGCAGGTTGCCCGGTGCGGGGCCATCCCCGGCCGGGTCGAAGGGCGCACCCTGGAAGCCGCTACCCACGCCGACGATGTGCAGGCCGAAGCAGAAGCGATTGCTGTCCAGGTCAAAGCCCAGCACGCTGTCAAAGCCCGTAGAGGTCAGGTAGAGGCGCCGCTGGTAGGCGAAAATCTCGTGGCAGTGCATGAGGAAGGGATTGCGGTAGGACGCCAGCAGCCTGAAGTCCGGCGTGTAGACAAACAATTCGTTGCTGGCAGCAATAAAGACCCGTTCAGCGTCGAAGGCGATGCCGCGCAGGCCGCGGTCCCAGCCGCGGCCCTGCCAGTCGATGTCCGCCGTGTTCCAGTCGATGACCTGCTCCACCTGGCGGCGGGCGAAGTCCACCAGGAACACACCGCCGTGACTCTCGCCCTGGTGCGTGCCCCTGACCACGGAGCTGGCGATCAGGACAGTCACGCGGTGGCTTGCGCCCGTCCCGCTCCGGTGGAGGACTGCCCCAGGTGCTGCGGCGGGACATAATCGAAAATAAAATTGACGCGACCTTCCCCGCCCTTGTTCATCACGCTGTGCTGCAGCTGGTTGTTGATTTCGTAGACCCTGCCAACTTCCATCCTGTAGGGTCGGCCGTCGATGATGAAACGCACCCGCGCATTGGTGGAAATGGGGATATGGATGCGGTGGCCGTAGTGAAAGGAGGGGTGCTTGTCGCGGTGGGGCTTGATGACGCCGCCAGCGCCCAGGCGGGCCGCCATGGCCCGGATGATGCTGCCACCCGGGGAGTAATGATCGGCAATGATACGGTGCATCAGCGGTACCGCCGTCGCCGCCAGCAGGTCCCAGCCCGGCTCCCGGCGCACCTCTATATCGGGCCAACCCGAGCCGTCGGTGAACACCATGACGATCGACTGGGTCTGCTGGTGCACCTCGTATTCCTGCTGTCGGTAGGTGTTGCCGAGCCACGCCTCCTCGCCCAGGGCGAGAATGACATCCCGCAGCGGCGCAACATCGTACTCACCCAGATCCCGCAAGGGCACTCCGATATCCATAAAAAAACGTCCCGCTGCATCAAAATGGGCCAATGAATGCACCATAATTTGCCACGGGGGCCGCGTCAACCTGCGCGGTTTGCAGGCGCGCCAGAGATGATGAGGCGACCTTCATGAGCAGGGCGCATGTTTGCTTGGCAATGCCGGGGGCATCAGTTAGCATTGGCCGAAAGGGCGGCAGCCACCAGAGGAGTGACGGGATGAATAAAAACTCCAGGGATCCAGCTCCAGCGCGCGACACCCCATTTACGACAAGGCAAAAGACCCTCGCTCTGGTGGTTTCGGCGGTGCTGGGCACGGCCCCGGCCGCTCACGCCCAGCCAGGTGTGCTGGAAGAGGTCATCGTCACCGCCTCCAAACGCAAGATGAACCTGCAGGACCTGCCCCAGGCGATTACCGCCTTCACCACCGACGATATCGAGCGGCAGGGTTTTATCGGCCTGTCCGACTACGCCGCCAAAATTCCCAGCCTTGCCTACGCGACCCGGGAGCCGGGCGGGACCTCGGTGGTGTTTCGCGGCGTGGCCTCCTCCGGCATCCAGTTCGGCACCAACCCGTCCGCCGGGGTCTACCTGGACGAAGCGCCCATCACCCAGGCCGGGCTCAACCCGGACCCGCGACTGATCGACATCGAGCGGGTGGAGGCGCTGAGCGGACCCCAGGGCACCCTGTTCGGTGACGGCTCCCAGTCCGGCACCCTGCGCATCATCACCAACAAGCCCGACCCGGGCGAGTTCGATGGCTGGGTTGAGGGCACCCTGGGCCAGCCCGAACACAGCAGCGACCAGGACACCGAAGTGTCGGGCATGGTAAACATCCCGCTGCTGGATAACGCCATCGGTATCCGCCTGGTGGGCTTTCGCGCCGACGAGGCCGGTTACATCGACAATGTACTGGGCCTGAGCCAGCCCGACCAGTGGCGCGAAGCGAGGATTGAATCCGGCTACCTGCCGGTGCGCCCCCGCTTCAACAACAGTGACTACGCCGAGGACGACATCAACTCAGCCACCACCACCGGTGGCCGCGCCGCCGTGCGCTGGCTGGTCAGTGACGACTGGACTGTTGATGTCGCCGGTATCGTCCAGGACCTGGATGCCGATGGCTTCGGCGACACCAATGCCGGCCTTGGCGACCTGCAGCAGTTGCGCTTCGCCGACGAGGGCCTTAAGGACAAATGGTACCAGCTGAGCGTTGGCGCCGAGGGAGATCTCGGCTTCGCGGATACGGTTC
>JBFZEF010000263.1:0-6701 GCA_041307045.1 Halioglobus sp. | reverse complement strand
CGGTTCGTCGATGCAGGCACCATCGCCTACGTCCAGTGCAGCGACCGGGCCGATGAGCACTACAGCGCACTGGCGCAGATGGAGTCTGAATTGCAGGACTTTCGTCGCGCCGACGGGCAAGCCTACCGGCTGGTGCCGCTGCCGCTGCCGCAGGCCATTACCAGCGCCAGCGGCGAGCGGCTGCCCGCCACCTATGCCAATTTCCTCATTACCAATCGCAGCATCCTGCTGCCCGTGTACGGCGATCCCGCCGACCAGCAGGCCATCGCGGCGCTGGCCGCCGTCTCCGGCGAGCGCAGCGTGGTACCTATCAACTGTCGCACCCCTATCGAGGAATTCGGCAGCCTGCACTGCCTGACCATGCAATTGCCTGAAGGAGCACTGGCCCATGCTTAAAGTCGCCCTCGTCCAGCAGCGCTGCAGCGCCGATGTCGCCGCCAACCAGGCCGAATCCGAACAGCAGGTGCGCGAGGCAGCGGCCGCAGGTGCGGCCCTGGTGGTGTTGCAGGAACTGCACTCGGGCCTGTACTTCTGCCAGACCGAGGCGACCTGCCAGTTTGACCTCGCCGAACCCCTGGACGGCCCCACCCGCCGGCGCTTCGAGGCCCTGGCGAAGGAACTCGACATCGTGCTGGTCATCTCGATTTTCGAGAAACGCGCCACCGGCCTCTACCACAACACGGCGCTGGTGATGGACGCCGGCAATGGCTGCGCCGGGTTCTACCGCAAGATGCACATCCCCGACGACCCGGGTTTCTACGAGAAATTCTATTTCACCCCGGGCGATGCCGGCGGCGAGTTCCATGGTTTCCGGCCGATCCAGACCCGGGTAGGCAAGCTGGGCGTGCTGGTCTGCTGGGACCAGTGGTACCCCGAGGCCGCCCGCCTGATGGCCCTGGCGGGGGCCGACATGCTGATCTATCCCACCGCCATCGGCTGGAACCCCGCGGACGACGAGGCTGAAAAGCAGCGCCAATTGGGCGCCTGGCAGATCGTCCAGCGCGGCCACGCGGTGGCCAACGGCCTGCCGGTGATCGTGCCCAACCGCACCGGCACCGAGCTGTCACCCGACGGCGAGAAGATCGAGTTCTGGGGGCACAGTTTCGTGGCCGGGCCCCAGGGGGAAATACTGGCGGAGGCGCCGGCCGATAGACCCGCGACGCTGCTCGTGGATGTTGACCTCGAACGCAGCGAAGAGGTGCGCCGCATCTGGCCGTTCCTGCGCGATCGCCGGGTGGACGGCTACCAGAACATCACCAGGCGGTTTATAGACTGAGCGCGCGGGCGACAGCATCATTCCGCGGAAACGCCTACCCGGCAAAATCCGCTGCACAATAACTGCGACAGGCCCAGGCCCGTTGCATCGGCATCTTCGCTTTCTGCTGGGCCAGGCGCACCGACTCGGCATCGGGTGCGCAATAGACGCACAGCATGCGCTTGCCGTCGGTGGAGAAAAAGGTTCGCAGGAAGGTCACCTGGTGCAAGTCCAGGCACCAGGTGGCGGCATCCTCGATGGACTGCAGGGCGGCCACCGTCACCGGCTGGTCGAAGCGCCGCTCCACGATCACGTTGGCCTCGCCGTCGCGGCCGCTGTCGTGCACGCTGCCGGCCCAGGCGACCTTTTCCTGCGCCCGCGCATCCCTGGCTATCATGCGCACCGACTCGGTATCGGGCGCCGAAAACCGGCACACCAGCCGGTCGCCCTCCCGGGCCAGGAAGCTCTCCCGCCATTCGACCCGGTACAGGGACAGGCAGTCGGCGCTCTCCATCGCCATCGCCACGAAATCCTCTGTGGAGAGGCGGGGGTTGAATTGTCGTTCCAGTAAAACGTCTGCCATGGGCACCTCACTTCGCATCGGCCAGCAGCGCGGCGGCCCGCTCCCGGGCCCACCCCGCCACCGTGCCGGCGCTGATTTCTTCTATGGATTTCAGGTTAGCGCCGTCCTCCACCTTATTGTTCTTCCTGTTAATGACTTCGATGACCACCCGAGCCAGTAGCATCTCCGTGGGGCGTTGCATCAGTTCCGCCAATGCCAGGGCTTCCGTGCTGCGCCGCAGCGCCTTGTCCCAGTGGCCGCAGCGGATATCCAGTGCGGCCGCGCGATTGAGCAAGAAGGTAAGCCGCTGCTTGGCGTCCGCTGCGCGCACGGCCTGCAGCCGCGCATCCAGGCCGGTGTCGCGCCCGTCGATGCCATAGCCGCACAAAGCCTCCAGGGCCCGGGCAAACGGATACTCGCTGCCCTCCCGCAGGCGCGCGCCAATCTCCAGCAGGGGACGGCAGCGCGCCATGGCCGCCGCGTAGTCCTCCCGCTCCACCTCGATCATGGCGAGGTACTCATTGGCCAGGTATTCGCTGACCCGGTCGCCCTGTGCCTTGCAGACTGTGCGGGCGTCCTCCAGGTGTTCGACCGCGTCATCCAGGCGACCCTCGAAATAGCGCAACAGGCCCATGGCCGACGGCAGCGCGGGGTTCTGCACGTCGATGCGCTGCGCCAGGGCGCGCGCCTCCATGGCCATGGCATCGGCCTGGGACAGATCCCGCTCCAGCAGCACCAGGCATTTGGCGGCCTCCGCCATGCCGAGAATATGGGCCTCGTCCGCGCCGGCACGCGACACCCGCTCGGCCTGTAATGAATCGCGCTGGGCCCCGGACCACTGGCCATGCTGCCAGCGCACATAACTGGCCATCTGGTAACCGAGCCGGGCATGCGACAGCGCGCCGCAATCCAGGGCCTGTTCCGCCAGGTCGACGTATTCCTCCACTGTCGCCTCCCAGTTCTCCAGCGCCGCCGCATTCAGACGAACATCACACAGTTCGAGCGTCAGGCAGATACGCTCCGCCTGCGGCAGTTCAGCGACAAACTCGAGGCCCCGCTGGTAGAGTCCAAGGGCGTCCTCGTTGGCGTAGAAGCGCAGGCACAGCCTGCCCGCCGACACCATGGCGCGGGCGGCCAGCGCCGGGTCTCCACTCAGGGGGGCGTGGTGAGCCAGGTCGACTGCAAGATCCAGGTCAGCGGCGCTGGCCGATTCCAGCAGTTCGGCCACCCTGCGGTGCATCACCTGCCGCCTGGCGGGCGAGATGTCATCGTAGATACAGCGGGCAATCAGGCCGTGTGAAAAGCGAAACCCCCGCGGTCCTGGGTGCAGGATGCCCTGCCGTTCAGCCGCCTCGATGGCAGCATCGATGGCAGCCGGCGCCAGGCCAGTCGCGAGCGCCAGTGATTTCAGATCGATCCGCGGGGACAGCACCGCCGACCACAGCAGCACCTCCACCGCCTCGGCGTCCAGGCGCGACATACGCTCCTGCACCAGTTCGGCCAGCGACTCGCCGCTGCCCCCCTCCGCTTCCGCCCTGGCGAGCTCCAGCGCCAGCAGGGGATTACCGGCGCAGTGTTCGATGAGCCCGGCGACATCAACACCGGGAAAATCCCGCTCGATGAGTGCACCCAGTTCGGCCTGGGTCAGGGGCTCCAGCCGCAATTCCCGCAACAGATTGTCGTGGCGCAGGCTGCGCACCGCCTGTTGCAATGCCCGGTTATCGCGCATTTCCGTTTCACGCGCGGCGGCCACCAGCAGGAAAGGCTGGCGCGGACTCACGCGCAACACATAGTGGAGGGCGCTGACACTGGACTCGTCGCACCACTGGACATCGTCAAAGAGGATGACTATCGGCCGTTTTTTGGCCTCTTCACACAGTATCTCATTGAGGCTGGCAAAGGCCTGGTCGCGGGTAATGCGCTCGCCGCTGGATAACAGCCTGCTGGTGGGGTTGTCGGGCAGCGCCCGGCGCAGGGCGTCATTCCACACCGCAAAGGGGCGTATCTGCTCCGACTCGTAGGCGCTGGCCTTGAGGACACCGGCGCCCAGGCCCCGGGCGAGCCTGGCCGTGTGCTGCAGCAGACTGGTCTTACCCATGCCCGGACTGCCGCGGATGAGCACCACGGCGGCTCGGGTCGCCGCCGGTAATTCCTGCAGCAGGCGCTGGAGCAGGGCAAGCTCCTGATCGCGCCCCACCAGGGTGTGCCCGTTTCTGGCAGGCGCCACCGACGGCGCTGGCACTGCCGCGGGGTGCACCGGCCGGGCCGGCATCGGACTGCGCGCTCCGCCCCCCGGCGCACCCCGCCAGGCCCGGTACAACAGGTCAGCGTCGCCATCGCCCACCTCCTGCAGTTTCTGCAGCCCCAGGCGGTACTGCTGCTCCGCCTCGGGTTTGCGGCCCAGTTGCAGCAACAGTTCGATAAGACGCGCTCGCGCAGCCTTGTCATAGGGCAACAGGCTGACCAGCCGGCTGGCGTAGGGCAGAGCCTCCCCGGGGTGCTCCCCGAGACGATGCAACAGGGTCGTCAGCAGCGCGGCCTGGGCGCGGTAGGCATGCTCCCGCTGGCCGATGCACCAGGCCTGGAAATCGTGGAAATCGGGGAGTTCAAGACCTTCCAGGAAGCTGCCCTGCCAGGCGCCGGCGGCCTGCTCGAGAACATCGGTGGCAAGCTCATCCAGGCCGTTTTCCACCAGTGCATGCAGCTCGCGTACATCGATCCGGACATCGCTGGTGTCAAAGCCGACGCTGTTGCGATCGGCAATGATGCGCGGGCGTCCCTCGTCATCCACCAGCTTGCGAATTTTCGACAGGCTCCAGCGCAGGGAGCCGCGCGGGTCATCCGGAATTTCCCACAGCAGTTCACACAGCTGTTCCCGGCGCATCCGGCGCTGGTTGAGCGCCAGGTAGGCCAGCAGGCCACGCGTTTTGCGTGAGGGTGGTAACTCCAGCGCCGTGCCAGCCCGCACGACCTTGAGTTCACCGAGCACGCGCAGATTCAACTCAGCCATGGATCACCGGTCTCTTCCGGGATTCTCCTGCCAAGTATAAAAGCTCCGGGCGCGGAGGTCGAATCCGGCCCTTTACCGTCTCATACCTCCAAACCGGCGAATAACACGCTCCCCGGCGCTGAAACCACGCCGGCTTCCACGCTCGCTACCGCGGTAGCCGCGCACTATCAAACCTTCGGAAGGCTGCCGACCGTCGGCGCCAATGAGATAGCCACAGGAGCACAAAACCGTGGAAACACAATCGACCCTGCTGACCGACCTGGCGTAGTCAAACGCCGCCAGGCTACTGCGCGCGTTGGTGGTCGCCTACGAACTGGTGGACTTCTGCGCTGACCCACATTTGACCGCAGGCCAGCGGGACGTGGACTTCGGGCAGCAGATAGAAGCCCTGTTCATTGCATCGAGGCGCAGTCCCGCGCGCGAAACCTGGCGGACAGAGCCGAAAAACCACGGGGGATCACACGCTGGCTTCAGCGTTCGGCCCATAACATACGAGTCGTAAAGCAGCCTATCCGGCTGCGCCCGTTACCTACCAGGAAAAGGAGATCGTCATGGCACGCTTTGAAACCATACTCGACACCATCGGCAACACCCCGCTGGTGAAATTGCAAAAAATTGCACCGGCGGGCGTCAACGTCTACGTCAAGCTGGAGGCCTTCAATCCGATGGGATCGGTGAAGGACCGCATGGCGCTGGCGGTCATCGAGGCCGCCGAGCGCAGTGGTGAACTGCGCCCCGGCCAGACCGTGGTCGAAGCCACCAGCGGCAACACGGGCATAGGCCTGGCCATGGTCTGCGCCAGCAAAGGTTATCCGCTGGTGGTCACAATGGCGGAAAATTTCAGCATCGAGCGCCGCAAACTGCTGCGCTTTCTGGGCGCGCAGGTGGTGCTGACGCCGGCTGCGGAGAAAGGGACGGGCATGCTCAACAAGGCGCGGGAACTGGCCGACGCCCATGGCTACTACCTGTCTCGCCAGTTTGAAAATGAAGCCAATGCCGCGGTCCATACCGCCACCACCGCCCGGGAGATCCTTGCGGATATGGCCCCGGACAGGCTGCATTACTTCGTCTCCGGCTTTGGCACCGGCGGCACCCTCAAGGGGGTGGCGCGCGGACTCAAGGCGGCGGATCCGGGAATCACCGTGGTGGCGGTCGAGCCGGATAACTCCCCGGTGCTGGCGAGCGGCGTCCCGCAACAGCGCAACCCGGACGGCACCCCCGGCGGCAGCCATCCCCACTTCCGGCCGCACCCGATGCAGGGCTGGGCACCCGATTTCATCTCCCGCCTGACGGAGGAGGCCGTTGCTGAAGGCCTGGTGGATGAGGTGTTGAGCGCCGCGGGCGCCGAGGCACTGCAACTGGCCAGGGCACTGGCCCGGCGCGAGGGCATTTTCGTCGGCATCTCCGCCGGCGCGACCCTGGCCGGTGCCCTGCAGCTGGCCCGGCGCTCGCCCGCCGGGACCAATATCGTCTGCATCCTGCCCGACACGGGCGAGCGCTATATGTCCACCCCCCTGTTTGAGGAGATATCCGAGGACATGAACGCCGCGGAGCTGGAGCTCTCAAACTCTACCCCCGGCTGCCAGTTCGCTGCGGCGGGCGCAATCGCGCCCGCGACGACGGAAGAGGAGATCAGCCCGGATTTCGGCGCCACCCGCTTTATCGCCGAGACCCTGAAACAGCATCGGGTTGTCCTGTTTGCGCTGGAGTGGTGTGAATTCTGCTGGTCGGTGCGCAAGTTTTTCACCGCGCTGGCCATCGAGTACCACAGCGTGGACCTGGACTCGGTCGCATTCCAGCAGAACGACCGCGGGATGAGGATTCGCGGGGCCCTGAAGCACCGGGTCGGCGCTGGCACCATCCCCCAGATCTTC
>JBFZEF010000262.1:0-9724 GCA_041307045.1 Halioglobus sp. | reverse complement strand
GGACTTTACCGGTGACACTTAATGCGTGAAATAAATGACACCGTGAATGGGCAGTACGCACCCGCATTTGAACGGGTTGCGCAGCAGTTCACTCGGCATTTCGCCAGCGCTGAGGAAGTCGGCGCGGGGCTGTGTGTGTACCACCGGGGCGAGCTGGTGGTGGACCTGTGGGGCGGGCTCGCCGATCCCGTTAGCCAAACCCCCTGGGGCGCCGACACCCTCTCGGTGGTGTTCTCGGTCACCAAGGGCTTGACCTCGATCGCCCTCAACCTGGCAGCGGAGCGCGGCGCGTTTCAATGGGATGCGCCGGTGGCGCAGTACTGGCCGGGGTTCGGCCAGTCAGGGAAACAGGCGATTACCGTGCGCCAGTTGTTCAACCACCAGGCGGGCCTGGCCGCGCTGAGCACGCCGCTTACCCTTGCCCAGTACTGCGACCCGGCGCAACGCCTGGCCGTGCGCGCGGCGCTGGAGCGGCAGGCGCCTGCGATCCCGGCGGCCCAGGCTTACCACGCCCTCAGCTTTGGCATGTATGCCGACCATTTCTTTGAAATCGCCTGCGGCGAGTCCGTCGGCACCTACCTGCACCGCGAGTGGCTGGACCCGCTGGGAGCCGACGTCTTCATGGGAACCCCCGCCGCGCAGGATCATCGGGTGGCGACACTGCTGCCGGTGAAAAATGGCGCGCGCCTGGGGCAGATGCTGTGGGCGGCCGTTCGCGGCGGCAGCACCGAAGCCAATGTCGCGCGCTCGGTGTTGCGCGGCGGACTGGCCAAACAGGCATTGACCAACCCGGCCGGCGGCATGGCGGATTACAACGCGGAACCCGCACGGCGCTGCTGCCTGCCCTGGGCTTCAGCCACCGCCAGCGCCCGGGGACTGGCACGGGCCTACCTGCCCTGGTCAGTGGGCGGCCACTGGCAGGGGCGAGAATGGATCAGCCCGGCGACCCTGGAACAGGTCTCGCGCCGCCAGTCCTGGAGTGAGCGGGACCTGGTGCTGGGCAAGGCCCTGGGCTGGTCCCAGGGATTCGTGAAGGAAGAAGCGGGCATATTTTCGCCCAACCCGGAGTCTTTTGGTCACCCGGGCATCGGCGGGCCGCTGGGCTGGTGCGACCCCAGGGCGCAGCTCGCCATTGGCTATACGCTCAATCGCAGCGACTGGCGGGTGCGATCACCACGCGCGCTGGCCCTTTGCGCCGCGATCTACGCCTGCATATAAGGCGCGCCTGGGTTCAAAAACGCGCCAGGCGCGGCTTGAGCAAAATCGGGCCCACCAGTGTGGTCAGCAGCACCACCAGCACCACGGCGGAATACATCTGTGCACTGAACACCTGGTGACTGAAGGCATAGGCGGCGAACACCAGGCCCACCTCGCCGCGCGGAATCATGCCAAAGCCGATACCCAGGCGGTCGAAGCCCGGGCCATGGACTGCATAGCCGGCGAGCCCCTTGGATGCGACCGCCACCACGGTCAGTCCACCGATGATGAGCAATATGTCAGGGTCAAGCAAAGCCTGCAGCTGCACCTGTGCGCCGATGCCGACGAAGAAAATCGTTATCATGATGTCGCTGATGGGCTTCACCAGTTCCTCCAGCCGGTGTTTCTGCAGGGCGTCCCCCACCCGGAAATCCACGTCGTCCAGCAGCAGGCCGGCGACAAAGGCGCCGATCAGCGGCGCCAGGCCGGCAACCTGGGCCAACTGCGCGAAGCCCAGCGCCAGGCAGAACGCGAATCCCGTCCACACACTGGAGTGCTTGTTAAGCGAAACGATATGGATCACGCCGGGCATGAGTTTCTGGCCCAACACCAGGGCAAGCGCAAAAAACAGCAGCGCTTTGGCGACGATCAACAGCAGGTCCATCGGGGATACCTCGCCGCTGACCACCACGCTGGCCAGCACCGCCAGCAGCAGGATACCGAGCACGTCATCGATGAGCGCAGCGCCGAGGATAACCCGGGCCGAGGGTGTATTGACCAGGCCGTTGTCGCCCAACAGCTTGGCGGTAATACCCACCGAGGTCGCCGCCAGTGTGGCGCCGACAAACCAGCCCTCCACGCCGGTGCCGTAGCTCAGTACGGCACCCGCTGCCAGTCCGAGCGACACCGGCAGCACCACGCCGGTAAAGGCAACCGCAAGAGCATTGCTGCCTACCTTCAGCAGGGCGCGCATATCGGACTCAAGGCCAACGAGGAACAGCAGCAGCACCAGCGCGAGCTCGGATGAATAGACCATGAACTCACTGCTGCGCAGCAGCTCGCCAAGGTTGAAGTCGATGCCTATCAGGGCCAGGTTACCCAGCATGATGCCGGCGTAGATCTCCCCCAAAATCTCGGCCATACCCAGGCGCTCGAAGATATAACCGCAGACATCCGCCGCGGTAATCATCAGTATCAACAGCAGGCTGGTGCGGGTAAAGGTCTCACTCACCCCGCTGGCCATGGCGAGCCCGGGCACCAGGGCCGCAGCCACCAGCAGGCAGAGAATTCGCTTGGGTCTGTTCGCCATCTGTGACCTTGTCCGCCTCGGCCTAGATCCAGATCATGAAGCCCATCTCGAAGGGATGGCTGAGGGCTTCATTGAAGGGATACATACGCAACTTGTAGAACTGCAGGCCGGCGATCTCGGGCGTTACCTCGATACCGAAATCGGTAAACTGCGCATCGCCGCCGGTGGCCTCGAGCTCGACCTTCTGTGCTACCACGAACTCACCCCCGGCATCCTGGCTTCCCAGCAGGCATTCCAGCCTGACGTCACCGGCTTGCAGGCCATTCAGCTGCGCCCGCACCCGCAATTCGATTTTGTCGTCGTGGTAGAGGTGAGCCGGTGGCATCAGCATCAGCTCCATGCTCACCCCGGGCCAGGCGTTGCGCACCCGGTGTTTCCAGGCCGCCAGGCTGCGCGCCACCTCGGCGCCGTTGGCCTCCAGCTTGCGCCGCTGCTGGCGCGCCGGCCAGTACAACCTGGTGACATAGTCCCGCAGCATCCGCTGTGAATTGAAACGGGGTATGGTCGATTTCATGGACGCCTTGGAAAGGGCTACCCAATCCGCGGAATAACCGCCGCCATCGCGCCGGAAATAGGTTGGCAGCATCTCGTGCTCGATGATATCCAGCAGGTCATTGGCCTCTTCCTTGAGGCGCTGGTTGTAATCGAAGCGCGCACTGCGCGGCGTGATACCCCAGCCGTTATGGCCGTTATAGCCCTCGCCCCACCAGCCGTCCAGCACACTGAGGTTCACCGCACCGTTCAGGCCCGCCTTCTGACCCGAGGTGCCGCTGGCCTCCAGGGGATACTCCGGCGTATTCAGCCAGACATCCACACCGGAAACCATCGACCGGGCCAGGGCCATGTCGTAGCCCTCCAGCAGCAGGATCTTGCCAAGGAATTCAGGCTGCATGGAGAAATCGTGGATCGTCCTGATCAGCTGCTGGCCGGGCAGGTCGTGGGGGTGGGCCTTGCCGGCAAAGATCACCACCACCGGGCGTTGCGGATCGTTGAGCACGCGCGCCAGGCGGACGGGGTCGGCAAACAGCATGGCGGCGCGCTTATAGGTGGCGAAGCGGCGGGCAAAGCCCATCACCAGCACGTCCTCGTGGGACCCATCCACATAGCGCAGCATACGGTGGATAACGGCGTCGCTGGTGCCGTTGCGCCGCTGCTGTGCCATCACCCCGGCACGGACCTCCTCCAGCAGGTGTTGCTTGAGCGCCTTGTGCACGCTCCAGTAGTGGTAGTCGGGTATCTCCTCCAGGCGCTCCCAGTACTCCTCGTTCAGCAGCTCATTGCGCCAGTCATCAAAGCGCAGGTCGAACAGGCTGACCCATTCCCTGGCCAGGAAGGTCTGCAGGTGAACGCCATTGGTGATATGGGTGATGGGGTTTTCATGCGCGGGGATCTGCGGCCACATGCTCGCTTCCATCTCCGAGGCCACCATGCCGTGGATACGGCTGACGCCGTTGTGGAAGCGGGTGCAGCGCAGGGCCAGGCAGGTCATGTTGAATCCGTTACCCGAATTGAGGCCCAACTGGTAGACCTGCTCGAAATCAAGGCCCAGGTCGCGCACCGAGGGGCCCAGGTACTTCTCCACCAGGTGCCGCTCGAAAATATCGTGCCCGGCGGGCACCGGGGTGTGGGTCGTGAACACGGTGCCCGCCGCCACCAGCTCCATCGCGCTGTAGACATCCAGTCCCTGGCCCATACGAAACGCGCAGCGCTCAAGCAGCTGGAAGGCGGCATGGCCCTCATTGATATGCCACACGGTTGGGCGCAGGCCCAGTTCCCGCAGCGCGCGCACCCCGCCCACGCCCAGCACCAGTTCCTGCTGCAGGCGCATCTCGCGGTCGCCGCCGTAGAGCTGGTGGGTAATAGCGCGGTCCTCGGGGGAGTTTTCCGGCAGGTTGGTATCCAGCAGGTACAGGGTGATATGGCCCGCCCGGGCGGTCCACACCCGCACCTTGAGAATGCGCCCGGGAAACTCCAGATCGAGGGTCAGGTGCTGGCCGGTCTCAGTCAGGGTCGGCACCACCGGCAGGTCATGGGGCTGGGAGCGGGTGTGGCTGACCTGTTGCTGGCCGTGGCCGTCGATGGTCTGGGTAAAGTAGCCCATCTGGTACAGCAGGCCGATGGCGACGAAGGGCAGGCCCACGTCGCTGGCCGCCTTGCAGTGATCCCCGGCGAGAATCCCCAGGCCCCCGGAGTAGATGGGGAAACTCTCGTGAAAGCCGAACTCCAGGCAGAAGTAGGCTATCAGGTCTTCGACGGGGTCGAACAGCGAGGTCAACTCCGGCCGGCCGCGGTGCGCGAGGTAGGCATCGTAGGCGGCGGTCACGCGGCCATACTCCTCCATGTAGGAGCGATCATTGACCGCCTCGTCCAGGCGCTGCTGGGAGACCCGGCGCAGGAAAGCCTTGGGATTGTGGTCACAGCCGTCCCATACCCGCCGGTCGAGGCGGTGAAACAGGGAGCGGATGGAACGGTCCCAGCTGTACATGAGGTTGTTGGCCATGTCCTGCAGGCGCGCCAGTTCCGGCGGGATGCGGGGCTGGACTTCAAGGGGAAACTGGGAACCGGGCATAAACGTGTCTGACCTCAGGCTTTACAGGGATGCGTCGTACAACTGCAGGTAGCGCTGGGCGCTGCGCTCCCAGGAAAAATCCTGGGCCATGGCGGACAACTGTACCCCGCGCCAGGCCTGCTTGTCATACCATAGCGCGGCGGCGCGCCGCAGGGTAGCCAGTAATTCAGCCGCATCGGGGCGCTGGAATGCGAAGCCGGTGGCGCTGCCATCGGCAAGGGTTTGCGGATTGCTGTCGACCACCGTATCCGCCAGCCCGCCCACGGCCCGCACCAGGGGCAGGGTGCCGTAGCGCAGGCTGTACAGCTGGTTGAGCCCGCAAGGCTCAAACAGGGACGGCATGAGAAAAATATCCGCGGCGGCCTCGATCCGGTGCGCCAGGGACTCATCATAGGCCAGCACCACCGCCATGGCGTCGGGATGCGCTGCGGCCACCGCCTGCAGGCGTTGCTCATAGCGGGGCTCGCCGGTACCCAGGACCACCAATTGGACCGGGCTGGCGAGCATCTCCTCCAGTACCGGCAGGATCAACTCCAGCCCCTTCTGTGCCACCAGGCGTCCCACCAGTCCCACCAGGGGCCGGTCAGCCGCCGGCGCCAGTCCCAGCGCGCCCTGCACTGCGGCCTTGTTGCGCGCCTTGTCGGCCAGGGTGTCCGGGCCGTAGCGCTGCTCCAGATAGGGATCGGTGGCGGGATTCCAGACCTGGCTGTCGATGCCGTTGAGGATGCCCACCAGGCGCTCCCGGCGCAGGCGCAGCAGGCCCTCCAGGCCCATGCCGCCGGGTGACTCGCAGATCTCCCGGGCGTAGCTGGGGCTCACCGTGGTGATGTAGTCGGCGTACACCAGCCCGCCCTTGATGAAGCTGCACTGGTTGTAGAATTCCAGCGCATCGTCCCGCCAGAAGTGTTCCGGCAGGCCCAGGCGGTCGAAGGTGGGGCGATCGAACAGGCCCATGTGGGCCAGGCTGTGGATAGTAAACACGGTGCGCGGGCGCTGCTCGCTGAGGTGAGTCAGGGCGATCGCAAGGCCCGTGTGCCAGTCGTTGCAGTGCAGCACATCGGGGCGCCACTCCAGCCCCGCCTGCCCGGTGGCGATGGCCGCGGCAACCCGGCTGAAAAGCGCGAAGCGCTCGGCGTTGTCCGGCCAGGGCTGGCCCTGGGGGTCGTGATAGGGGTTGCCCGGGCGCCAGGAAAACAGCGGGTGCTCCAGCAGCCAGGTTTCGACCTCAGTGCCGGGCAGCCGCGTGCCCAGAATGCGCAGCGTTGTTCCCGCCAAATCCAACTGCCCGACCAGGGAGGGCCGCTCGATAGCCTCCAGCACATGCTGGTAACCCGGCAGTAACAGGCGCACATCCATGCCCTGCTGCCTGAGCACTTCCGGCAGGCTGCCGGCGACATCGGCAAGGCCGCCGGTCTTGATCAGGGGGTAGGCCTCGCTGGCTGCGAACAACAGGCGCTGCACTTATTCTGCTCCGGCCAGTTTCAGTACGAGGGCCGCCAGCGGCGGCAGGGTCAGGCTGATGGAGTGGCGACGCCCCATCCAGAAGACGTCCTGGCTGTGAATCTGCGTTCCATTGCTGACGTCGCTGCCACCGTAGAAGCGGGAATCGGAATTGAACACTTCCCGGTAGATCCCCGCCCGCGGCACGCCGATGCGGTAATCGCGGCGCACCACGGGGGTGAAATTGAGTACCACGACATGGAAGTCACTGCCGTCCCAGCGCAGGTAGCTGAGCACCGACTGGGTGGAGTCGTGGCAATCGATCCACTCGAAGCCGGCGCCGTCGAAGCCGTGGCGATGGAGACTGGGCTCGGCGCGGTAAAGCCGGTTGATGTCGCCCACCAGCTGCTGCAGGCCGCGGTGCGGCGGCTGCTCCAGCAACTCCCAGGACAACTGCCCCTGGTGGCGCCACTCCCCCGGCTCACCCAGCTCACAGCCCATGAACAGCAACTTGGCCCCGGGGTAGGTGAACAGGTAGGTGTAGAGCAGGCGCAGATTGGCGAAGCGCTGCCACTCGTCCCCCGGCATCCTGCCCAGCAGGGAGCGCTTGCCGTGCACCACCTCATCGTGGGAGAAGGGCAGCAGGAAATTCTCGGTGAAGGCGTACATCATGCCGAAGGTGAGCCGGTCGTGGTGATACTTCCGGTGCACCGGCTCGCGCGCCATGTAATCGAGGGTGTCGTGCATCCAGCCCATATTCCACTTGATGGAGAAGCCGAGCCCCCCCACCCAGGTGGGCCGCGTCACCTGGGGCCAGGCAGTGGATTCCTCGGCGATGGTCAGGGTGCCGGGATGGCGGCCGAGGGTGAGGGCGTTGAGCTCCCGCAGGAAGTCGATGGCTTCCAGGTTTTCCCGGCCACCGTGGCGGTTGGGCTCCCACTCGCCGGCCTGGCGCGAGTAATCGAGGTAGAGCATGGAGGCCACGGCGTCCACCCGCAGCCCGTCGAGGTGAAACTCCTCCAGCCAGTAATTGGCGCTGGCCAGCAGGAAGTTCCTGACCTCGTTGCGGCCATAGTTGAAGATCAGCGTACCCCAGTCGGTGTGTTCCCCCCGGCGTGGGTCCTCGTGCTCGTACAGGGCGGTGCCGTCGAAACGGGCCAGGGCGTGGGCGTCCCGCGGGAAATGGGCGGGCACCCAGTCCAGGATCACCCCGAGGTCGCGGCTATGCAGGTGGTCGATGAAAAAACGGAAATCATCGGGACTGCCGAAGCGCCCTGAAGGCGCGAAGTAGCCGGTGGTCTGGTAGCCCCATGAGGCATCCAGCGGGTGTTCCGTGACCGGCAGCAATTCCACGTGGGTGAAACCGAGGCCGGCCACGTAGTCCGCCAGCAGCGGCGCCATATCGCGGAAGTTCAGGAAGCCGCCGTCCGGCCCCCGGCGCCAGGAACCGGGATGGAACTCGTAAATGGAGATGGGGGCATGCTGCCAGTCCCAGCCGGCGCGCCGGGCCAGCCACTGCTGGTCGCTCCACTCGAAGCGGGTGGGCTCACAGACAATGGCAGCGGTGGCGGGCCGCAGTTCAAACCGGTTGCCGTACGGGTCTGCCTTCAGCTGCAATCTGCCCTGGGCGTCACACAGCTCGAACTTGTATTTCTCCCCCGGGATCAGGCCCGGGATGAACAACTCCCAGACGCCGCTCGGGCCGCGGCTGCGCATGGGGTGGCGCAGGCCGTGCCACTGGTTGAAATCACCCACAACGCTGACCCGCCGGGCATTGGGTGCCCAGGTGGCGAAGCGCACGCCGCGCACGCCCTCGTGCTCGCAACAGTGCGCGCCCAGCACCCGGTAGACATGGTGGTGCCTGCCCTCGCCAAACAGGTGCAGGTCGAGGTCGCCGATAGTGGGGCCGAACCGGTAGGGGTCTTCCTCAAGCCGCCACTCACCCTGGTGCTCGCGCCAGCGCAGTTGATAGACCGGCACCGCCGCACCGGCCAGGGTGCAGGTGAACAGGTCGGTGCCGGGCGCACGCTCCAGCGGCACCGCGCTGCCGTCCCGCACCACCTCCGCCTCCGCGGCGCCTGGCAACAGGGCGCGCAGCAGCCACTGGCCGCCCTGCCGGTGACAGCCCAACACTTCAAACGGATCGTGGT
The DNA here is from genome assembly GCA_041307045.1 of Halioglobus sp. Taxonomy (GTDB): domain Bacteria; phylum Pseudomonadota; class Gammaproteobacteria; order Pseudomonadales; family Halieaceae; genus JARRPM01. The sequence continues at coordinate 1,059 of JBFZEF010000262.1, read as the reverse complement.
GGTGCCCGCCCAAGAGGCGGCGTAAGGCATCGCTGGCAGGTTGCTGGACTGTAAGCATTCTCATTAAACATCCACTGATTTATATCAAGCCGGGATAGGGGACATTTCACTGCCGATTGTCCACAATGTAATCTGATGGTAATGCAATAACTTTAGGCTCACCAGTTCACAGATCAATGAAAGCCATATGAGCGACAGCGATTCAGCCAGATACGTCAGCCGCCTCACCAAGGATACCCTGGCGCTGGTGCTCGCCGGTGGGCGGGGGTCGCGCCTGCAGCAGCTCACCCTGTGGCGCGCCAAGCCGGCGGTGCCCTTCGGGGGCAAGTTCCGGATCATCGATTTCCCCCTGTCCAACTGCGTCAATTCCGGCATCCGCAAGGTCGGCATTCTCACCCAGTACAAGGCCCACAGCCTTATCCAGCACGTGCAGCGCGGCTGGGGCTTCATGCGCGGCGAACTGGGGGAGTTCGTCGAACTGTTGCCGGCCCAGCAGCGTCTGGAAACGTCATGGTACGAGGGCACGGCGGACGCCATCTACCAGAATATCGATATCATCCGCACCCACAAGCCCGAGTTCGTCCTGATCCTGGCCGGCGACCATATCTACAAGATGGACTACGGCACCATGCTGGTCGCCCACGTGGAAGCCGAGGCCGACATCACCGTGGGCTGTATCGAGGTGCCGCTCGAGGAGGCCAGGGCCTTCGGCGTGATGGCGGTGGATGAGAACAGTCGCATCGTGGAATTTGCCGAAAAACCGGAGCACCCCATTCCCATGCCAGGCCGGGACGATGTGGCCCTGGCGTCGATGGGCATCTACGTCTTCCGCACCGAGGTGCTGATCGAGGAACTCCTGCGCGACGCGGACGAGACCGACTCCAAGCATGATTTTGGCGGCAACATCATTCCCGATGCCATCAATCGGCTGCGGGTGACGGCCTTCCCGTTTCGCCAGGCAGGCAGCAAGAACCATGCGTACTGGCGCGACGTGGGCACCATCGACGCCTACTGGCAGGCCAACATGGAGCTGATCGGGATCAGCCCGGAGCTCAACCT
>JBFZEF010000261.1:0-3344 GCA_041307045.1 Halioglobus sp. | reverse complement strand
AGGCGGGGTCTACCAGGTCGAGTTTGATGATCTCGACAGGGAGCGTTTCGGCGGCGATTTTGGTGCGCAGTTCATCGGCGGGAGCAGGGTTGCTCACGGCGGCATAGACCTGGTGGCCCTTGCGCGCCATGTGCAGGGCCGCCTCTTGGCCGATGCCGCCGTGCGCAACCCTGCTACCGCCGATGAACTGCGCACCAAAATCGCCGCCGAAACGCTCCCTGTCGAGATCATCAAACTCGACCTGGTAGACCCCGCCTCCATCGAAGCCGGCGTGGCGCAAATCATGCAGCGCAGTGGTCGTATCGACGCGCTGGTGAACAATGCCGGTATCGGCGCCGGGCAGGCGGTGGAGGAAACGCCGCTGGAGGTGGTGCGCGAGATCTTCGAGACCAACTATTTCGGCACCGTGAGCGTATTGCGCGCGGTCACGCCCATCATGCGCAAGCAGCGCTCAGGCCGCATAGTCAACGTGGGCTCCCTGGCGGGGCGGGTGGTGATGGGGTGCCACGCCCACTACTCCGCTTCCAAGTGGGCAATGGAGGGCATGAGCGAGGCACTGGCCTTCGAGATGGCGGAATTCAACGTGAAAGTCGCGATCATCGAACCCGGGGTAGTGGTCACCCCGATCTGGGGCAAGGGCGGCGAACTACCGGCCAGTGATTACCCCTATGCGAAATCACTGCAGCGCCTGATGAAGTTTTTTGAATTCGGCTTTACCCGACCGGCCATGCCGGCGGATGTGGCCATCGCCATCGCCGATGCCATCGAGTCGGACAAACCCCATTTTCGCTACCCGGTTGGCTTTGACGCCGTGGAGACCATCGCGGCCCGTAACAAGGTTTCCGATGACGAGTGGATTGAGATCAATTGCCTGCCGGACGACGCCTTCGCCGAGCGCATGGCCGCACTGGTGGGCGTCGACTACTACCGCTAGCGGCGAGAAAATAAACAGTCAAATCTGATTGTTTTTTTGGGGGGGGTTTGCTAAGTTGCCCAACTGATGCGGTGAGCCCCCTCTGCCCGGCTTTCCCGCGAATAAAACACAGGCTAACGCCCCACCCTGAGGAGATGAGCATGGATCTGGGTCTTTCCGGAAAAAAAGCGCTTATTACAGGATCCACCCGCGGTATCGGCCGGGCCATTGCCAACCTGCTGGCCGATGAGGGTGTGGACCTGGCCATTTGTTCCCGCCACCAGGCCGAAGTGGACAGCGCCATCAGCGAGCTGAGCGCAAAGGGCGTCAAGGTCATCGGGGCTGCGGTGGATGTGGGCGATAAGGAGGCCTACCAGGCCTGGATCACCCGCTCTGCCCAGGAACTGGGTGGGCTGGACATTTTTGTACCCAACGTCAGCGCCGGTGGCGGCAACATGAGCGACGAAGGCTGGCAGAACAACTTCAACATCGACCTGATGGGCACGACCCGCGGGATCGAGGCCGCCCTGCCCTTCCTGAAGAAATCCTCTGCCGCCTCCATAGTGGTCATTTCCAGTACCGCCGGGGTCGAGACCTTCATGGGCCCCCAACCTTACAATGCCATCAAGGGCGCACTGGTGATCCATGCCAAGCAATTGAGCCAGGCGCTGGCACCTGAAGGAATCAGGGTCAACTGCGTGTCCCCGGGCCCGGTCTATATCCAGGGCGGTGCGTGGGAGTACATCAAGACCCATATGACCCCGCTGTACGACAGCACCCTGGCGCAAATTCCCCAGGGCCGCATGGGCTCCGCAGAGGAAGTGGCCAACGCGGTGGTATTCCTGGCCAGCCCTGCCGCCAGCCTCATCACCGGAGTCAACCTGGTGGCTGATGGCGGCTTCACCAAGCGGGTACAGCTCTAGATTCGCGGCGGCGCTAAAGCATGAGCAAGAGTGATCGCATCGACGTATACCTTGTCGCCGGCGGCAAGTACCACAACATCGACTACGCCCGGCTGGAGCTTCTCAAGCTGCTAGCGGAGCAACCGCGGATCAAGGTCCGCGTGGGGGAAGATTACGGCGACATCGACACGATCTGTGCCGCCGATTTCCTGATTACCTACACCTGCGATGTGGTGCCCGATGCTGTGCAGACCCAGCGGCTGCAGGAGTATATGCACGGTGGCGGGAAGTGGTTCGCCCTGCACGGCACCAACTCGATACTGGAGTTCCTGGCGCCGGATGCCGAGGGGAATTTCCGGGTGGACTGCCCCGAGCATAACCTGCCCTTCATGGAAATCCTGGGCAGCCAGTTTGTCTCCCACCCGCCCATTCACGAATACGAAGTGCTGGCGAGCGAACCGGATCACCCGCTGGTCAAAGGCATCCCGGCCTTCCGGGTGGATGATGAACTCTACCTGAGCAAATTCCACGGTGAATACCGGACCCTGCTCCACACCCACTGGTCCGAGCCGGTGGCAAATTTCGTGCGCACGGACTGGGTGAAGGACAACGACGTGCAGCCCGTGCTCTACCTGCATCCCTACGGCAAGGGTAGCGTGCTCTACCTCACCCTTGGCCACTGCCGCGGCAAGTACGACATGCAGCCCCTGATAGAGGAATATCCCGTGCCGGAAGAAGGCGCCTGGAGAACTCCCGAGTTCTACGAGCTGCTGCGGCGCGGCATCCACTGGGCCATGCAGCCAGACCGCTGACTTTTCGGACCAACGCGCATGGACCTCACATTCACCCCGCAAGAACTGACATTCCAGCAGGACGTCAGGCAGTTTCTCGCCGCGAACCTGCCGCCGCACATCGTCGAGGCGACGGCGAACAACAGCAGCGTTTTTGTAGAAAAGGACATCGCCCTGCAGTGGCAGGCCATCCTCGTTGACAAAGGCTGGGCCGTACCACAGTGGCCGCTGGAACATGGCGGCACTGACTGGACCCCCGCGCAGAAGTACATTTTCAGCAAGGAGTGCTACCTGGCGGGCGCGCCCATGTTGATACCGCTGGGCCTGCTGATGCTCGCCCCGGTGATCATGGCCTTTGGTACCGAGGAGCAAAAGCGCGAGTACCTGCCGAAAATCCTCTCCGGTGAACACTACTGGTGCCAGGGTTATTCCGAACCCGGGGCCGGCTCTGACCTCGCCAGCCTTAAACTCAAGGCCGAGTCGGAGGGCGAGGACTATATCCTCAACGGCTCCAAGATCTGGACCACTCACGCTCACCTGGCCGACCACATCTTCTGCCTGGTCCGCACTGCCGGCGGCGAGAAGCCCCAGCAGGGCATCAGCTTCCTGCTGGTGGCCCTGGACACCCCCGGTGTCAGCGTGACACCCATCCTGACCATGGCCGGTGACCACGAGGTCAACCAGGTGTTCTTCGACAATGTCCGGGTGCCCAAGAGCAATCGCAGATCGGAAGAGCGT
>JBFZEF010000259.1:0-9650 GCA_041307045.1 Halioglobus sp. | reverse complement strand
AATGTTGGCGTCCTTGAGTACTGCGGTTTCGAGTTCAAACATCAACAGCAGGATGACCCAAACTGCGGTATCTATGGTGGCGGAAAATGCCTGGATCAGCTCCCCTGGTTCGATACCCTCGGCGAACGTGACGGCCACGGTTCCCAGGTCCTCCTGCAGGAACAGGTAGACATTGAGGCCGAGCAGCAGGTAAACGAGGTACTTGACGGCCTTGAAGAGCCGGTAGCGATTCTCGTTGCCGAAATAAGTGGCCCGTTCCTGCATGGGAGTGACTGCCAGCTCAGACCTGGAGCAGCAGGTGTTCCCTTTCCCAGGAACTGATGACCTGGTTGAACTCCTCGAATTCGTCGAGTTTTACCGCGGCGTAAGCACGCAGGAACAGCTCACCAAAAACCTCCTGCACCTCCGGCGAGTCGTGCAGGTGGCGCAAACCCTCCTCCAGGGTTCGCGCCACTTCGACCTCTTCCTCGTTGGCCGTGCCCTGGTGGGGCTCGGTGGGCTTGAGCTTGCCCTTCATGCCGAGGTAACCGCTGGCCAGGGTAGCGGCGAGGGCCAGGTAGGGATTGACATCAGCGCCGGGGAAGCGGTTCTCAATCCGGGTATTCTCAGGTTCGCTGTGCGGCACCCGGAAGGCGGTGGTGCGATTATCCACGCCCCAGTTCAGGTTGATCGGGGCCGCGATGTCGGGGGCGAGGCGCCGGTAGGAATTGACATTGGGCGCGTACAGGCTGATCAGCTCAGGGGTGTAGCGCTGCAGGCCGGCGATGTAACTCAGGAAGGCCTCCGAGTGTCGGCCCTTGCGATCGGCAAAAATATTGCGGCCGGTCCTGGCATCCACCACGCTCTGGTGGATGTGCATGGCACTGCCGGGCTCAGCCATCATGGGCTTGGCCATGAAGGTGGCATACATGCCATGCTTGTGGGCGGTTTCGCGCGCAGTGCGCTTGAAGGTGAACACCTGGTCGGCCAGGCTCAGCGCGTCGCCATGGAGGAAATTGATCTCCATCTGGGCGGCGCCGTTCTCGTGAATCAGGGTATCAACGTGCAACTCCTGCGCCGTGGCGTACTCGTACATGTCCTCGACGAAATCCTCGAACTCCGCCACCGCGTCGATGCTGTACGACAGGCGGGAGGACTCCTTGCGACCGGATCGCCCCTTGGGCGGCGACAGCACATAGTCCGGATCCAGGTTTTTGGCGACGAGATAAAACTCCACCTCCGGTGCCACCACCGGCTGGAGGCCCTCCGCCTCGAACAGGCCCAGCACCTTGCGCAGGATATTGCGGGTCGCCAGGGGGTGCGGCTCGCCGTCCATGGTATAGCAGTCGTGAATGATCTGGGCGGTGCGCTCCCGCGCCCAGGGCACGACGCGCATGGTGTTGGCATCGGGTTTGAGGATCATATCGGCGTCGGTGGGCTCGACGAAATCCCAGTGGCTGTCGGAGTATTCGCCGGTGACACTCTGGATCATGATGCTCTCAGGAAGTCGGGGATTGCCCCTGCTGAGAAACTGGTGGGCCGGGATAAATTTGCCGCGCGCACTGCCGGTCATATCCGGCACCAGCACTTCGACCTCGGCAATCTTGTGTCCCTTCAGCCACTCCTTGATGGCCTTTGTTTCGGCGTCCATAGTATTTCCTGGTGACCTGAAGCGGGCAGTATCGCAGCTCCCGAAAGCGCTCATCAAGGCTTTTCCGTGAGTCTACCCCTATCGTGTTATGCTTCGGCCCGGTCATGAAACGGTATAGTTGCATCATGCAGAATCAAGCCCACGTCGACTCCTGGTATGCCGCCAGCGCCAACCTGAAACTGGACCTGCCGCCACTGCAGGGCATGGCGAGCACCGATGTCTGCGTGATCGGCGGGGGCTACACCGGGCTGTCCACCGCCATCCACCTGCGCCGGCTCGGTTACAGCGTCACGCTGCTGGAGGCGAACAAAATCGGCTGGGGTGCATCGGGCCGCAACGGCGGGCACGTGGGTACCGGTCAGCGCGTCGATCAGGCCCAGCTGGAGAATTGGCTCGGCCTGGATCATGCAAAGGCCCTGTGGCAACTCGGCCTGGAAGCCGTGGACACGGTCTGCGGGCTGGTCGAACAACACCGTATCGACTGCGAATTGAAGCATGGCAACCTGCACGTGGCGTCCAAGGCCGCGGATATAGCCGACCTCCCGAGCGAGGTTGAGCACCTGCAACGTGTTTACGGCTACCAGCAGATCCGCTACGTGGACGCCGCGGAACTGGCGCAGATGACCTCCGCCCAAGGCTTTGGCGGCGCCACCCTCAATACGGGCTGCCGTCACCTGCACCCGCTTAAGTACGCGCTGGGCCTGGCCCGCGCGGCCGTTGAACTGGGTGCACAACTGCACGAGGGCAGCCGGGTGCTGTCCTATACCCAGGGCGAACAGGTATCGGTGCGCACGGACCGCGGCGAAGTTCGGGCCCGCTTTCTGGTCGTGGCCTGCAACGGTTACCTCGAAAAGCTGGAGCCGCGCACCGCCGGCCACATCATGCCCATCAACAACTACATGCTGGCCACGGAGCCGCTGTCGGAGGAGCTGGCGCGCCGCCTGATCCGCGACGACACCTGTATCTCCGACAGCCGCTTCGTGATCAACTACTGGAAGCTCTCGGCGGACAACCGCCTGTTGTTCGGCGGCGGCGAGTCCTACTCCAACCGGTTCCCGGCCGACATCAAGGGCTTTGTCCGCAACTATATGCTGCGCATCTATCCCGAACTGGCCGCTACCCGCATCGACTACGGCTGGGGCGGCACCCTGGCCATCACCCTGAAGCGCATGCCGGATTTCGGCAGGCTGGGACCCAACGCCTTCTATGCCCACGGTTATTCCGGCCACGGCGTGCCCATCGCCACACTCGCAGGCAAGCTGCTGGCCGAAGTGATCAGCGGCACCGCGGAGCGTTTTGATGTCATGGCCAGGGTGCCGACCAGCCGTTTTCCCGGCGGCACCCTGCTGCGTTGGCCCGGGCTGGTGGCCGGCATGCTGTTCTACAGCCTGCGCGACCGCATCGGTTGACACTGCAGCCGCCGCCTGTGCAAGCCGAAACCCTGCCAATGCGCCAACAGGATGACTGGCAAAGCCAGTTGCGCAACGTCGTCAGCTCCGCACAGCAGTTACTGGCGCTGCTGCAACTGGAACCGGCTGACGCGGGGTATTCCGCCGCGGCAAACAGGGATTTCGCGCTGAAGGTACCGCTGGCCTTTGTCCGCAGGATGCGGGTCGGGGACCCGTCGGACCCTCTGCTGCTGCAGGTGCTGGCGCGGACGGAGGAACTGGCCGAGGTCCCAGGTTTCAGTCGCGATCCGGTGGGCGAGACCGGCACGGCCAATCCCGCCAGGGGGATCATTCACAAGTACCGCGGGCGGGCCCTGCTGATTGTCAGCAGCGGTTGCGCGATTAATTGCCGCTATTGTTTCCGCCGCCATTTCCCCTATTCCGCCAACCAGAACAGCCGCGCCGAATGGCGCGAGGCCCTGGCATATATCGCCGGCGATGTCGGCATCAGTGAGGTCATCCTCAGCGGCGGCGACCCGCTGCTGGCCAGCGATGATTACCTGGCGGAGCTGGTAACCCTGATCGCCGCCATACCCCACGTGCGCCGCCTGCGCATCCACACCCGCTTGCCCGTGGTCATCCCGGATCGGGTGAGTACCGGCCTGCTCGATGCCGTCACGAGGCCGGGCCTGCAAACCGTGGTCGTAATCCACTGCAATCACGCCAACGAAATCGACGGCCAGGTTGAGCAGGCGCTGGCGCGCCTGGCCCAACGCGGCATTACCCTGCTGAACCAGTCGGTGCTGCTGGCAGGCATCAACGACAGCACGGAGGCGTTGTCAGCCCTCAGCGAACGGCTCTTCGCCGCTGGCGTGCTGCCCTACTACCTGCACCTGCTGGACAAGGTACAGGGCGCCGCCCATTTCGATGTGCCCGAGGAGCGGGCCCGGCAGTTGATCAGCGGGGTGAGCGCTGCGCTCCCGGGATACCTGGTGCCAAAGCTGGTGCGGGAGGTGGCGGGGGCGCCCGCCAAGGTTGTTATGGGCGGGCATGGCTGACGCCGCACACGGGAGAATATCGAATGACTGAAAATCCATTGGACAGCGTGGACATAAACCGCGCCCGCCCGATGACGCGGGAAGAGAAGAAGGTCATCCTCGCGTCCTCCGCAGGCACCATCTTTGAGTGGTATGACTTCTACCTCTACGGTTCGCTCGCCGCAATCATCGGGGCGCAGTTCTTCACTCCTTTCCCCGAGAGCACACGCAACGTGTTTGCACTGCTCGCCTTTGCGGCCGGGTTCCTCGTGCGGCCGCTCGGGGCGCTGGTATTCGGCTCGCTTGGCGACCTGGTCGGACGCAAATACACCTTCCTGATGACGATCCTGATCATGGGCGTTTCCACCTTCCTGGTGGGCCTGTTGCCCAGCTACTACAGCTGGGGCGTCGCGGCCCCGATCCTGCTGATCGTGCTGCGCATGCTGCAGGGGCTCGCCCTGGGAGGCGAATACGGCGGCGCCGTTGTCTACGTCGCCGAACACGCGCCGATCAACCGCCGCGGGTACTACACGGCCTTTATCCAGACCACGGCGACGCTCGGGCTGCTGCTGTCGCTGCTCGTCATCCTCTCAGTGCAGGGTTTCGTCAACGCCAACTACCCCGATCAACCGATCCTGGATGCGGCCGGCCAGGCCATGCTGAATGCCGATGGCAGCCCCGCCATGATGAAAGCGTTTCACGCCTGGGGCTGGCGCATTCCCTTCCTGGGCTCGGTGTTCCTGCTGGCCATCTCGCTGTACATCCGCCTGCAGATGAACGAGAGCCCGGCCTTCAGGAAGATGAAGGAGGAGGGTGCGCACTCCAAGGCCCCGCTGCGCGAGGCTTTCGGCCAGTGGAAAAACGCCAGGATCGCGCTGATTGCACTGTTCGGCCTCACCGCCGGTATGGCGGTTGTCTGGTACTCGGGCCAGTTCTATGCCTTGTTCTTCCTGCAGAACGTGGTGAGGGTCGACAGTTTCACCACCAACGTCCTGATCGCCTGGTCGTTGATCCTCGGTACCGGCGGTTTTCTGCTCTTCGGCGCCCTGTCCGACAGGATCGGCCGGAAGCCGATCATCCTCGCGGGGTGCCTGATCGCCGCGCTGACATACTTTCCCGTATTCAAGTTTCTGACCCACACCGCAAACCCCGCGCTCCATGCGGCCCAGCAGACTCCGGTGGTGGTCACCGCCGCGCCGGGCGACTGTTCGTTCCAGTTCAACCCCACCGGCGCGGCCCGGTTCAACTCGTCCTGCGACATCGCCAAGAACCAGCTGGCGCGCTCCTCGGTCAACTATTCGACGGCTACCGGCGAGCCCGGGATGACCGCGCAGATAAAGGTCGGTGCAACGCTGATTGACTCCTATGACGCAGGCAAGCTGAGCGGGGACGAGCTGAAGGCGGCCAGGGTGGCGTTTGAAAGTTCGCTGAACGAAGCCTTGCAGGCAGCCGGCTATCCGCTGGTTGCCGCCAGCAACCCGTCGGTTGCAAGCGCAAGACACATGCTCGACATTTTCACCGCGCAGAAGCTCACGATCATTGCGGTCCTGACCTATCTCCTCATCCTGGCGACCATGGTCTACGGCCCGATCGCCGCGATGCTGGTGGAGCTGTTCCCCACCCGGATCCGCTATTCGGGGCTGTCGCTGCCATACCATATCGGCGCCGGCTGGTTCGGGGGGCTGCTGCCCGCCACCGCCTTTGCGATCTCGGCCCAGACCGGCAGCATCTATGCGGGACTGTGGTACGCGGTGATCGTGGCGATGGTGACGGTGGTAGTCGGGGTAGCCCTGGTGCCCGGCGGCACGCACCGGAAATCGATCTTCACGGACGACCCGGAGCACAGAGTGCACCGTTGAGCCCTATGGTGTGCAGCCGCTGCGCCGGATAAATGTGACGGCACGGCTGCTAAGTCAGAGTTCGTCCGGCCGGCCGTGGACCGGCTTGCCTTCGAACAGGGTCAGCAGCACTTTGGTATCCGAAATCTCGGTCGCCGGGATATCGAACAGGTTGCGGTCGAGCACGGCGAGATGCGCCAGCTTGCCGACCTCGAGCGAGCCCGTGTCCTGCTCGTTGCGGTTCGTGTACGCCGCGTTGATAGTGAAGGCCGCGAGCGCTTCTGGCAGGCCAATTCGCTCCTCGGGCATGAATGGCTCATCCGTTTCACCGAGCGAGCCCATCCGGGTGACTGCGGTTTCAATCTGCTCGAACGGATTTGCGGTGGACACAGACCAGTCACTACCGAAGGCGACAACGGCGCCACCGCGTTCCATGCTGCCGATCGGATACATATAGGTTGCGGCCTGCTCGCTGATAAACGGCAGCGTCAGTTCCGTAACGTAATCGTCCGCATAGGCCCACAGCGGCTGGAAATTGGCGATCACGTTGAGCCGGCGAAAGCGCGGCTGGTCGTCGGGATGGATCAGCTGCAGGTGGGAGATGTGGTGCCGACGCCCGAGTTCTCCGTTTGCTGTGCGCGCGGCCTCGACCGCATCCAACGCCTGGCGGACGGCGCCGTCACCAATCGCATGGAAGTGAACCTGGAACCCTTCCGCGTCGAGCTTCGTTACGGCCTGCTGCAGCAGTTCCGGCTCTATCATCGGGATGCCGTGCACGTCCTGTTGGCCCTTGAGGCGATAGGGCTCCAGCACCACGCCGGTGTAATTCTCCAGCACACCGTCCTGCATGATCTTGACCGTGCTCGCGTCGACGCGGCCTTTGGTATAGTTGCTGCGCAGCTTATTGATGGCCTCGATTTGCTCAAGGCCTGGCTCGCGCTCCCACCAGATTGATGCCACGACATGCAACGAGAGCTCGCCCGCTGCATCGAGGCGATGGTAAGTCTTGAGGTCTTCCTCGTAAACAGAGGCGTCCTGGATGCCGGTGATGCCGTAAGCATTCAGCATCTTGACCGCGTAGCGCAGCCCCGCGTCGCGGATCGCGTCGGTGTCCGGCGGCGCCTTGTCGGCGACAAGGTCGCCCGCGCCCTCCTGCAGGCTACCGGAAGGCTCGCCCGTTTGCGGATCGCGGTCGATCCGGCCGTCCGCCGGGTCCGGTGTATCGCTGGTGATGCCGGCGACCTCAAGCGCCCGGCTGTTGACCCAGAGCGTGTGCCCGTCGCGGCTCATGAGAATCACCGGGCGGTCGGGAACCACCGCGTCTATCAGCTCCTTGCGCGCCAGCGCGCCGGGGCCGAAAGCCGCCATCGACCAGCCGCCACCCTTGATCCAGGGCTGGTCCGGGTGCTCTTCGGCATACTTCTTGATAAGGGCAATGTATTCGTCGACGGTGTTGGCCGCGTTGAGGTCGCAACCGTTGGCTTCGATGCCGCCCAGGATCGGGTGGATGTGCGCGTCCTGCATGCCGGGCAGGACCATCCGGCCCTTGAGATCAACGACCTGGGTCTGTGGGCCGATATATTCCTTTGCGCCCGCGTCGTTACCGACATAAATGATACGGCCGTCATCGATCGCGATCGACTCGGCCCAGCTGCGGGCGCCGTTCACTGTGTAGATCGCGCCGTTGTGAAACGTGAGGTCGGCATGCACCGATGCCTGGGTGCCGTTTGGATCCTTGCCCTCGCGTGCGCATCCGGCGAGTGCCATCGTAACAAGTATGGTTGCGATTGACAGTGCAAGACGCGGATTCAAGTGATTCGTCATTGCTGGTCCCCAGGTTTGGTTTCGTTCCAGGTCTTCTCACGCACCGGCTTGCCGTTCTCGGTCAGCCGCCGGTAAGTGTAAAGGAAATTCTCGTGATCGCTAAGAAACCTCAGCGCCCTGTCCAGGACCAGGGTGCGACCGGGCCGAGTACATTTCCAGATACGCGTGTGATTTGTGTATCATGGGCGCCAACTGGAGGCACTGCCTACCACATCGAAAAAAGATCGACCTTTTGCAGGGAAGCTCAATTGGCGCCATCTCATCCAATGGGGACCACCCCTATGACCAGCTTGAACCGCAGGGATGCCTGGCAACTGCTTGTTGTCCTGGTGCTGGCCGCTGCGGTGCGTTGCTACCAGCTGGGTTTCGCATCACTCTGGCTGGACGAGGCTTTGACGATACGCATCGCGAATCTGCCATTGTCCGAGCTGTGGGTCACGTCATACGACCCCACACCGCCGCTCTACTACACGGTCATCCATTTTTTACTGAGCTTCGGTCACAGCGAAATCGCGTTGAGAATACCCAGCGTCCTGTTCGGGTTGCTCACAGTAGTGATGATTTACCTGGCCACCCGCAAGCTGGCCGGCGCTACCGCGGCCTTTGCCGCCGCGCTGATTTTGGCGCTGTCTTTTCACAATATTGAATACAGCCAGGAGGCAAGGGCGTACTCACTGCTTGGCCTGTGTCTCTCGGTTTCACTGCTGGGACTGATCAACCTTGGCCTGCGGTGGCAGGATTCCTGCGCGGGGTTTACCTTTCGCAAATTCCTTGGCAGCGGCGGCGCTCTGTACGCAATCGGCCTGATCGCGGCGCTGTATACCCATAACGCCGCTGTCTTTTACTGGCTCTGCGTCCAGCTGTTCTTTCTCGCATGGTGGGTTCGCCCCTTTAAATTTTCACTCCCGTGCATCGCCAGTTGGGGTGCAGTCAATATGGCTGTATTGCTCCTCTGGACACCCTGGCTGCTGGTGAGCATCCAGATGATTTCCCGGGACGTCTTTTCCTGGTTGCCACAGGCCACCCCCGAGTCGGCATTCGCCACATGGCGGGCGGTTAATGGCTTGCGAACCGTCGATTTCGCGCAACCCTACGCGGACCTGCTGTTGGCCGTTGCCGCTATTGCAGGACTTTATAGCCTGCGACGCAATCTTCCACTGGTAATTCTGCTATTCAGCCTGCTGATTTTGTCCGGCATCGCCACCTGGGCCTATGGCCTTGTCGCATCCCCGGTCTTCATGCTCCGCACCATCCTGTGGACCTCCCTCATCGCCGCCATGCTGGTAGCGATAGGCATCAGTCGCCTGCCCGCAATACCGGGCGCAGTTCTTTTGCTGCTGGTCCTGGCCGCCCAGGCCAAGGGCGTCCATGACTACTTCAATGCGAATTACGCTGAAAATGAAGGCTGGCGCGCGGTCGCGACTGTTTTCAACGAGCAGCAGCGACCCGGTGACATTCTGCTGATCAGGCAGCATTACCTCGATGCCCCGTTTTTCCATTATGTCGACACAAGCTCAGCCGATTGGGACATATACGGCTGGGACTGCGCGGACAATTCAGGCAAGTCCGGCGACATCATGGAAATAGACTCGATCAAGAGGATCGCCTGGCGCTCTTCAGACCTGGGTCCGCGCAATCCCATACCGGTAAAAAACGGCGCCACACTGTGGCTTATCCAGAGTCACTGCCAGCCACCAAACTGGGAAGAAGCGGACGCGGTGTTTCTCCCGGGCTGGCGACCTGAAAAAGAGTGGGGCTTTAAGGGCGTCTTCCTATACCGCCTGGTGCCCGCCAGATGAGCAGTGCAACCTATGTGACCGGAATGCACCTGATTTTATTGGTCGGTGTGAGATGGCCCGAATACCGACAGTAACCTATTGATTAATAGATATATATCTATATTCAATAGGCGCTTATACCGCCATAAGTACCG
>JBFZEF010000258.1:0-8147 GCA_041307045.1 Halioglobus sp. | reverse complement strand
GGGTTTGTTGACGGAGCTGCGGCCGTGTCGGGGGGCGTCTGCCCCCCCCGACCGACTGCGGTAAGGACTTAGACCTTTACGCCAACAGCTTCTTCACGTCCTTCTCAATCGCTTCGGGCTTGTCGGTCGGTGCGTAGCGTTTGACGACATGGCCCTCGGCGTCGATCAGGAACTTGGTGAAGTTCCACTTGATGCCCTCGGTACCGAGGGCGCCGGGGGCTTCTTTCTTGAGAAACTTGTAGAGGGGGTCGGCGCCGCTGCCGTTAACCTCGATCTTGCCGAACATGGGGAAACTGACGCCGTAGTTGAGCTGGCAGAATTCCATGATCTCGTCGTTACTGCCCGGATCCTGCTTGCCGAACTGGTTACAGGGGAAACCCAGGATTTCAAAGCCCTTGCCTTTGTACTTCTCGTACATGGCCTCAAGGCCGGCAAACTGGGGCGTAAAGCCGCACTTGGAGGCGGTATTCACCACCAGCAGTACCTTGCCCTTGTAGTCGCCGAGGGATTTCTTCTTGCCGCCGGGTGTTGTGCAGCTGAAGTCGTGGACGGATTTGGCCATGTCGGGGTTCCTGAATGAAGAGTTGCGTGGTGCCATACAAAGTAGCACAGGCCAGGGATACGGGGGGCGCGTGAATCCGGATCATCGGGTCCGACAAGGCGCCCCGTCGGCCCTGCCTGCTGCGTTCAGGCGGGCTGGGCCTGTAACTGCAACTGTTGCATGAGCAGGCCCAGGCGTTTGCGCTGCATCTTGAGTGAATATTCCAGCTCCCTGAGCCGGGTGCGCAGGGCGGCGTGCTCCCATTTTTGTTGCAGCCGGAGTTTTTTCTCCTCCAGCACACCGCCAAGCTGCTCCTTCCTGCGCCCGTAGCGCTCGGACTGGAGAGCTGTCCACTGGTTGACGGACTCGGTGAACTGCTGGTACTCGCGCTCCAGCATGGCGCGCAGGGACTCGCTGTCGCGAGCTTTTTCCAACTTTGCCCTGGCCCGGTCGAACTCGGTATCGAGCAGGGCCCGCTGGATCCTGAAGTCGGGTATGCGGTTGAGATTGTGGGCCAGGCCGAGCTGCGCGCAGGCGCTGATCATCCACTTGGTGGGATCCCACTGCCACCAGCGCACGCCGTTGCGGTAGTCCGCCTGGAAAATATGGTGAAAATTGTGATACCCCTCGCCATAGGTGAGGAAGGCCAGAAAGCCATTGTCTCGGGCGCTATTGGACTCGGTGTAAGGCCGCGAGCCCCAGAAGTGGGCGAGCGAGTTGATGAAAAAGGTCACATGGTGGTTCACCACCAGGCGCAACAACCCCACCAGCAGCAGGGTGCCGATGACGTCGCCAAGCCACACCCCCAGCAGCAGGGGCAGGACCAGGTTCATGCACACGGTGAGGGCGACGTAGTGCCGGTGCTGCCACATGACGACCGGGTCCCGTTGCAGGTCCCTGGCATTGCTGAAATCCGATGCATTGCTGCGATACTCCCGCAGCATCCAGCCCATGTGACTGAACCAGAGTCCCCGTCCTGCGGAATAGGGGTCGAGTTCATTGTCGTCCACATGGCGATGGTGGCGGCGGTGATCGGATGCCCACTCCAGGATGCTGTTTTGCAGGGCGCCCGCGCCCCAGACGGCAAACAGCCACTTGAGCGCCGGGCTGGCTTCATAGGCCCTGTGTGCCCACAGCCTGTGGTAGCCGCCGGTGATCGACATGCCATTGAGGTAGAGGAAAGCCAGGGCCCACAGCCACTGGGCGGTATCAAAGCCGCGGTAGATGCCCCAGGCGGGTACCAGCAACAGCGCCGCCAGCGGCAGGCCGACAAAAATAGCGACGTTGAGTCGGATCAGTGGTGGTTTGGGGCTGCTCTTGGTCATCAGGATAACCGGTCCTCGGCAATAGTGCGGGTGCCTATACTAGCTGCTGGCACGGGAAATGTCTTTCTACGCTGCTTGGACGGTAGATTCGGTGGCGGGTTCCATGGCCGCAGCCCGGGGCAGGGCTACAGCTGCTCCAGGTAGGAGCGATACTCGAGGGTGGTGATGCGTCGGCGGAACTCGGCAATCTCCTGTTCCTTGGTCAGGGTGAATATGCGCTGGAACTCCGGGCCCATGGCCTTGCGGATAAAGTCGGATTCACTGAATAACTTCACCGCGTCGGGCATATACACGGGCAGGAGCTTCTTTTCCTTGGCGTAGCCGTCCCCGGTAACGGGCTTGCCCGGCGACAGGTTCGACAGGATGCCCTCCCGCATGGCCGAGAGCAGGACGGCGAACAACAGGTAGGGATTGGCATCGGCGCCGGCGACCCGGTGCTCGAGGCGCCGCGCGTTGTTGCTGCCCGCCGGCACCCGCACCGCTACGGTGCGGTTCTCATAGCCCCAGCTGGGGTAGGTGGGTGCGTGGCAACCCGGCTGGAAGCGGCGGTAGGCGTTGTAGCTGGGGGCAAAAATGGCGACCGACTCCGCCATGTGCTGCAGGCAGCCGCCGATCGCATTGTGCAGCAGCGGTGTGCCGAGCTCGGTACCATCGTCGAAGATATTGATCCCTTTCTCATCCAGCACGCTGCAGTGCACGTGCATGCCGTTGCCGGCCTCATCCTCGAAGGGCTTGGGCATGAAGCTGGCGATCAGGCCGTGTTTGCTCGCGACGCCCTTGATCAGGCGCTTCCACATAATGATCTGTTTCGCAGCCAGCACCGGGTTGTCGACGTGGTGCATATTGATTTCATACTGCGAGGGTGCCGACTCCTTTACCACCCCGTCATAGGGCAGATCCTGCATCTCGCAGGCCAGGCGCAGGTCTTCCAGCATGGCCTGGTTGTGGTTGAGTACGTCCAGGCCGTAGGTATTGCCTCCTACCGGGGAGTTGCCGGGAAGGGAGGGGCAGGTATGCCCGGGCTGTGATTCGTCCCAGCGCACCAGGCTGAATTCCAGCTCCGCCGCCACCACCGGCCGCCAGCCTGCCTCCTGGTAGAGGCTCAGCACCTGCTTGAGCACATGGCGCGGGTCACCCATATAGGGCGAGCCGTCATCGTTGAACATGGAGAGCATGACCTGGCCGTGCTGCCCCTGGGGCGACCAGGGTGTGGGCAGCAGGGATCCTTCCACCGGCCGGCAGATGCCATCGGCATCACCCGTGGCGAATACCAGCGACTGTACGTCCCGGCCCCAGATATCCAGGCTCAGGGCGGTCTTGGGAAGTTTGAGTTCGCCCTCGAAGATACTGCCGAGCTTGTGCCGCGGCAGCCATTTACCACGCATGACGCCGTTGCAGTCAGGGAGGAGCACCTCGATTGTGGTGATCTCCGGATGAGCTCGCAAGAACCAGTCGGCTTCCAGCGACATTGTGTCACCGCTTGTTTATCGGTAAGTGCGCACTATCCCTGCATCGCCGCTATCGCTCAATGCCCTAGTTTGGGCAGCATTTTGCCGGCTGTTAGCGTATTTTTGCCGGGTTTCCGCCTCACTTGCCCGAGGAACCGGTGAAGTGATGCCTAGCGAGGCGACATGTAAATGCTGAGCGGATCGCCGCCGGCCGCCTTGCCGAGGCAGGACAGGGAGTTGATGAACAGGGAAAACAGGTCGGTCTGGGAACTCACATCCAGCTTGCGGTAGATGCTCTTGCGATGGCGTCGCACGGTTTCCACGGCTATCCCGAGGCGCTGGGCGGACACATCGGTGCCATAGCCGCGCAGCATGAGTTCCAGCACGCCCTTTTCCCGGGGTGACAGGATCGACTCACCGAACTTGCGGAAAGCCAGGTCAATCTGGTGGTCGATGCCGGGCTGGATCAGGTGGGTCACGGCAAAATTTTCCTGCTCGCTGTGGCATTTGAGCAGCTCCGATACCGGCTCCGCCAACAGGTAGAGGGTTTCATATTCCTCGTCGGTGAACTCGCCGTGCTGTGGCAGTCGCATCATATCGAGGTTGATGACGTTGCCGCCGCTCAACTTTGCGATATAGGCGGCCTCGTCCACCGTACCCGTATCCCCGTAATAGCCGCGGTAGTAGTCTGACTGCTGCAGCTTGCCCAGCGTGATCCGCGACATCCGGTAGAGCTTTGAGCGCGGGTGCTCCATGGAGGTGCGGTAGAAGGGATCCTCGCTGTAGGGCCCCTCCATGTACTGGTCCACCTGGCTGGCGTAGGCATGATCCGGGATCTCGTGGTAGAGCACCCTGGGCGGCAGCTCCCGGTGGAATAACCACACCTGCGGGTAATCAAACCTGACCTGGCCCTGGATCGCCTCGATCAGGGTGGGGAAGAACTGGTCCTTGCCGAGGGCTGCAATAGCCCTGGAGATATCCCGATTCCATTTACTTATTGTCTGTAGATCGGTCATTCGCCCGTGTCGGAAGCTGCCCTGTGCCCCGGGGAGCCATATTGGTGGGGCGCAATTCCAATGTCAAACCACCCGGCCAATTATTGTGCGCCTGACAGCCGCGCCCTGAGGAAGTCCACTATGTCGCCCCGCGGGATGAGTTGGGAGTCGGCGTCCCGGCGACCCTTGTACTCGATCTTGTTGTCGGCGAGGGCGCGATCACCCAGCACTATGCGGTGGGGGATGCCGATCAGCTCCATGTCGGCAAACTTGACTCCGGGCCGCTCGTTGCGGTCGTCCATCAGGACATCGACGCCGGCAGCGCACAGCGCCAGGTACAACTCCTCGGCGCATTGGCTCACCTCGGGTGACTTGTGCATGTTCAGGGGAATGATGGCGAGCTGGAAGGGCGCTATGCTGGCGGGCCAGATAATGCCGCTCTGGTCGTGATTCTGCTCGATGGCCGCCGCCACGATACGACTGATGCCGATGCCGTAACAACCCATGATCATCGTCACGTTCCTGCCGCCTTCATCGAGTACCCTGGCGGACATGGCCTCGCTGTACTTGGTGCCCAGCTGGAAAATATGCCCGACCTCGATGCCGCGCTTGATCTGGAGTGTGCCGGTGCCGTCCGGGCTCGGGTCGCCCTGTACTACCTTGCGCAGGTCTTCCACCCGCTCCAGGGGACAGTCCCGCTCCCAGTTTGCCCCGGTGAAGTGGAAGCCGTCACGGTTGGCGCCGCAGCAGAAATCCGCCAGGCAGGCGGCACTGCGGTCAACGATCAGTTTGATGCCCAGCCCTACCGGGCCGAGTGAGCCGAAACCGGCATTGCAGGCGGCTCGCACTTCTTCTTCGCCGGCCATGCGCAGGGGCGAGGCGATGCCGGGGAGTTTCTCGGCCTTGATTGCATTCAGCTGGTGGTCGCCGCGCAGTACCAGCGCCACCAGCTCGCCCTCGGTATCCGCGGCCACCAGCAGGGTTTTGACCGTGTTGGCCGGGTCTACCTTGAGGAAAGCGGCGAGCTCCGCGATCGATGCGACTCCGGGGGTGGCGACTTCTGTCAGCGCGGCGCCCGGGGCGGGGCGATCGCCCCGGGGCGCCAGGGCCTCCGCCATCTCGACGTTGGCGGCATAACTGCTTGCATCGCTAAAGGCGATATCGTCCTCGCCACTGTCGGCCAGGACGTGGAATTCGTGGGAGGCGCTGCCGCCAATGCTGCCAGTGTCGGCAATGACCGGGCGGAACTCGAGGCCAAGCCGGCTGAAGATACTGCTATAGGTCTGGTGCATCACCTGGTAGGTCTGTTCCAGTGAAGCCTGGGTGGCATGGAAAGAATAAGCGTCCTTCATCAGGAATTCCCGGGATCGCATGATGCCGAACCGCGGGCGAATCTCATCGCGCACCTTGGTCTGGATCTGGTACAGGTTGATCGGCAGCTGCTTGTAGCTCTTGATTTCATTGCGCACGAGGTCGGTGATGACCTCCTCGTGGGTGGGTCCCAGGCAGAAATCGCGCTGATGGCGATCCTGGATGCGCAGCAGTTCGGGGCCATACTGCTCCCAGCGGCCGGATTCCTGCCATAACTCGGCCGGTTGCATCACTGGCATACTCAGCTCCTGGGCGCCTGATTTGTCCATCTCATCCCGCACGATGGCTTCCACCTTGCGCAACACGCGCAGCCCCAGGGGCAACCAGCTATAGAGTCCGGATGCCAGCTTTCTGATGAGCCCTGCGCGCAGCATCAGCTGGTGGCTGATCACCTCGGCATCCGCCGGAGTTTCTTTCTGGGTGGCGATGAGAAAATTACTGGTGCGCATTCGAGAGTCCGGATTCGGGAGCTAAAGCAGGCTGGCTAGTTTACGACTGAACCCGGCGAGGGTACAGCGCTCGCAGCTGGTGCGTTAGGGCAACATATCCGGCATCGCCAAAATCTCTCTCGCAGGAGTGATTGCAAGCCCTTAACCCTGCAAAAACAGGCTTTTTTCTCGCTCGCGCCTGAAAAACGCTTGTATTGCAGCGTTTCATGATTTATACATTCCCCGGTAACTTGCGGCGGCACTGTTTTCGGCGGTCAGGGGAGGCGGGCAGTCCTGGTTCATCACTCGTTTCAGTTCACTTCATTAGGGAAGGTTGAATATAAAATGGCAACTAAAAAAGCAGCAGCGAAGAAAAAGGCACCGGCGAAGAAGGCCCCTGCCAAGAAAGCAGTAGCCAAGAAGGCGGCAGCAGCACCAAAAAAATCGACTCCGATCGCAGACAAATTGACCAAGGGCCAGATTGTCGCCAGCATTGCCGATGCCGTTGGCCTCAGCAAGAAGCAGATCGGTTCGGTGATGGACGAACTCCACTCATTGATCGAGCGCAGCATCAAGAAGCGCGGCGCGGGTGAATTCACCATCCCGGGCATCCTCAAGATTACTACCGTGAACAAGCCCGCCCGCAAGGCGCGCAAGGGTATCAACCCATTCACTGGCGAGGAGACTGTGTTCAAGGCCAAGCCTGCGAGCATTGCCGTCAAGATTCGCCCCCTGAAGAAGCTGAAGGAGTCCGCCGCTTCCTGAGTGAAGTAACGGATTCTCCACTCCCGTCCGGGCCCAGCCCGGGCGGGATGATCGCAGCTCCCGCCTGCCAGCACCGCAAGGTGAGAGTTTTCTGCCCCTTCCTGTTTGACCCGGGCCCGCTTGGCCTCCCTGCCTGCTTGGGTTAGAATTCGCGCCTCTTAAATTTCTCGCTTAACTTTTGATCATTGGTGGGTCGGATTCATGCCTATATATGAGTACCAGTGCCAGAGCTGCGGCAAGGAACTTGAGGCACTGCAGAAAATCAGTGAAGCGCCGCTTGAGGATTGCCCTGCCTGCGGCGCCGCTTCGCTCCAGAAAAAGGTGTCCGCGGTGGCTTTCCGCCTCAAGGGTGGCGGCTGGTACGAGACGGATTTCAAGACCGGCAACAAGAAGAACCTGGCAGGCGGCGGCGATGCGGCTGCTGCTGCCGGCTCCAGCACTGCCAGCACACCCTCGGCCGGCGACAAATCACCCGCCTCAGGCGCCGGCACCAGCACCAGCACCGGCACCGGCACCGGCTGAGGCAACAGGCTCAACCCAGTTCCAGGTCCGTCGCGGGCCCGGCCAGAGAATCCACACGGAAACCAGATTATGCGCAGCCATTACTGTGGCGCTTTGGGAACTGCCAACATAGATGAAACAGTCACCCTGTGTGGCTGGGTCGACCGGCGCCGTGACCATGGCGGAGTGATTTTCCTGGATATGCGCGATCGGCAGGGCATCGTGCAGGTGGTCTTCGACCCCGATACAGAGGAACATTTCCAGCGCGCTGACCGGGTGCGCAGCGAATATGTCCTCAGGATTACCGGGCGGGTGCGGGCGCGCTCCGCCGCCACGGTCAACCCGGCGATGGCCACCGGCACTATCGAGGTGTTGGGCAAGCAACTGGAAATCCTCAACCAGGCGGCGACGCCGCCCTTCCAGCTGGACGAATACACCGCCGTCGGCGAAGAAGTGCGGCTGCAGTACCGCTACATGGATTTGCGCCGCAGCGAAATGCAGCAGCGCCTGATCTTGCGCTCCAGGATCACCTCCGCAGTGCGCAACTTTCTCGATGGCGAGGGCTTCCTGGACATCGAGACCCCGATCCTGACCCGGGCCACCCCCGAGGGCGCGCGGGATTACCTGGTGCCGAGCAGGACCCACCCCGGCCAGTTTTTTGCGTTGCCCCAGTCGCCCCAGCTGTTCAAGCAGCTGCTCATGGTGGCGGGTTTCGACCGCTACTACCAGATCGCCAGATGCTTCCGCGACGAGGACCTGCGGGCCGACCGCCA
>JBFZEF010000256.1:0-4805 GCA_041307045.1 Halioglobus sp. | reverse complement strand
TACCGAACAGGCCGAACAGGAGTGCGCTCTTCCAGGTGCCGACCGGCATCCGGTTGGCGATTGACTGGATGCTTGAAGACGGCCCCAGGTCAATTGTCTGAAGCTTGCCCTTGCCGTGTTTTGCGCGCTGCAGCGGTATGACAATCAGGGCGACGATGAAGGGCAGCAGCAGGCCGGTGGCTATGATGTCCACCGCGAAACTGTGTTTGCCTCCCCACTGCAGGTCGGGGCCATTCCGGAGCATCAGCCAGGCGATCAGGCCATTGAAAACGGCATTGGAGATGCCGCCCACAAGGATCTCGTGCCTGAGGTGATCCCTGCCGTATGCGGCGGACCCGGTCATATCGCCCCTTGGACGTGGTTGGTTTTGGCCGGCGATTATGGCACGCCCGCGAGGCTCGCGGCATAGGACCCAAGCCACCACATTGCTGGACATATTCGGTCAGTGTCGAATTACCCGGCCAGGCCAGGCCAGGCCAGGCCCGGCCCGGCCCGGCCAGACCAGCCCTGGCGCCGGTCCGGGCCCCGGCGGCGAACTCAAATGTACATAAATCTGGTTGGCCAAGTTCTGTGCGGTACTGGCAAGCCTGTTGATAATCGCGACGCTCGGCAGAGGATCGCGGTGCCGGCTGCGGGGGAGTTCGCCCGGAAGCCAGGCGCTTAGGCCGGTTCGCCGGTCAGTCAGCCCGCGAATCAACCATATAAAGTCTATAACTTGGAGTTGCCCCGATGATGATACCCTTCAAGAGAACCGCCCTGTTGTCCGCCCTGGCGCTGGCCGGTGCGGCAAACTCGCCGCTGTCCCTGGCCCAGCCCGAGTCCCGGGTCACTACCCTGGCCCTGGAGGAGGTAGTAGTCACCGCCCAGAAGCGGGAGGAGGATACTCAGGACGTGCCAATCTCGATAACTGCCCTGAGTGAAACCGACCTGGAACGCCGCGGCGTATTGAACGCCGGGGACCTGATAGGCACCCTGCCCAATATGAGCGGTTTCGAATCACCCGGCGCCAGGGGTAACCTCGGCATCTCCATGCGCGGCATCGGCGCCGGCAGCCCGAGCAACCTGTCTGTCGACCCTGCGACCGCCATGTACCTGGACGGGGTCTACATTGGCAAGCAGATCGGCTCCTCCCTGGACGTGGCGGAGCTGCGCCGGGTGGAGGTGTTGCGCGGGCCCCAGGGTACCCTGTACGGCCGCAACTCCACCGCTGGTGCCGTCAACTTCATCACCGTGAAACCCACCGGGGAGTTCGGTGGCAAATTCACCGGCGAGATGGGCAGCGACAGCCTGTGGGGCGTCAAGGGCACCGTGTATACCGATACCCTTGGCACGGTAGGCGAGGGTGCAGGTGCCCTGTCCGCCGCCTTCGGCGCAATGACCCGGCAGCGGGATACCCTGTACGATAATACCAACCCCAACTTCGACGACTTCGAGGATCTGGACCGGCAGGCCTACCGTTTCGATGTGCGCTGGGAGCTGAATGATGCCCTGACGGTAGACTACGCCTACGACCACTCCGAGCTGGACGAGAAGGGTACACCCCAGTTCCTGGAGGGCTACACCCCGCTGGCCGTAAACCCCGTGACCGGCGCGCAGACCAGCCGTACCCAGATACTCCAGGACATCAACATTACCCAGATAGGTGGCGGCCTGGCACAGATGAACCAGTTCGCCCCGCAGTTCGGCCTGACGCCGGATCTTACCGCCTCGCGCTACGTGAACTCCAGTCAGGCCATGCTGGACGTATACAACAACCCCAACGACGGCAAGCGGCCGGGCCGCGCCAGCAGCGATACCGATATCACGTCCGATAACAAGACGGACGGCCACAACCTTACCGCAGCGCTGGCGTTTGACGACCTGGGTCTGTTGCAGAGCGTGGAGTTCAAGTCCATCACCGCTTACAGGGAGCTGGAGAACTCCAACTTCGGCGACCTCGACGGCGTCGACAACTCGGTGGCTCCCGGGGGCGCCGGGGCGGTCAACGACAGCACCCTTGGCGCAATGACGCGCATGTATGGCGAGCAGCTGGGCCTGTTCGGCCAGATGGCCCGCAACCCCGCCCTGATCCCGGCACTGACGCCGTTTTACAACAGCGCGCAGCAGAGCATCGCGCAGCTGTGGGAGTACGTGGATGAATTCGGCGGTGCCTTCTTTGTTCAGGACGCGTCGGTCGACTACAACCAGTTCTCCCAGGAACTGCAGATGGTGGGCACCGCGGACAATGTCGATTACGCCCTGGGCGTGTACTACTTCAGCGACGAGGGTGAAAACCGCAGTGTGCGCAGCGCGGCCCAGCCGGTGGGTGGCAAAGCGGCAGTTAACTACGACAACGAGACCGAGGCCTGGGCCCTGTATGGTCAGGCCACGATTCGTCCGGAGATGTTCGACGATAAACTCGGGCTCACCCTGGGCTATCGCTACACCGAGGAGGAGAAAGACGTCAAATATCTCTACCAGAACGCGGGCTCCGTCCTGCTGCCGGGTCCCTTCGCCAACACCTTGCGCACCAACTTCGATTACACCGGCGAGCTGCAACCGACCCAGGGCCAGTACGATGTTGAGGACGACGCGAGCTTCAGCAATGACAGCGGCTCGGTCACAGTGGACTACGACGTGGCCGAGGCGACCAATGTGTTTCTGCGCTGGGCGACGGGCTATCGCAGTGGCGGCTTCAACGGCGAGGTTTTCGGCGACCAGTTTGAAGAGGAGACCATCGAGCAGTGGGAACTGGGGTTCAAGTCGGATGTGATCCCTGCGGTGCTGCGCGTCAATGGCGCTATTTTCACCTACACCTACGACGACCTGCAGGTGAGCCAGATTACCGTCAGCGAGAGCGGTCAGACCTCGTCCTTTATCGGCAACGCCGGCAAGGCGGAGCGCTGGGGCGGCGAACTGGAGGTGCAGTGGTTGCCGGTTGATGACGTCCTGGTCAGCCTCAGCTACAGCCACATGGACGGTGATTTCGACGACTACGCCCCGCTCGAGGGACCCACCGTCAGCATCGATACCAATGACCTGGCCAAGCGTCCCTCGCCGGATAACATGGTCTCGGGCGTGGCGGACTGGGTGTTCGCCCGTACCGACTGGGCCGAGTTTATCGCCCATGGCGAGGTGCACTGGCAGAGCAAGAGCTATCCCGCCGCGCTGTGGACCGGAACCTACTCCAACGAGCCCTTTGTGTTCCCCAATATAGAACTGGATGCGCGCACCATCGTGAACATGCGGCTGGGTATGGAGGGCGTAGCCGTTGGCGATGGCACGCTGCGCGCCGGGCTCTGGGCCAAAAACCTGACGGATGAGGATTACGACACCTTTGGTATCAACTACGCCAGCCTGGGACCTATCACCTCGCAGTACGGGATTGGTGTCAGTTACGGCCTGGACGTTACCTACGAGTTTTAAACCCTTCTGGGTCCATCCTGGCGCGCCGCAAAAACGGCGCGGCTTTTTTTTGCGCGGCGCGCTCTGACCTGCGTCCATTTGGCATACACGGCGTCCCGTGCTAGGCTGCCACCGGATTATAAAAGCGCCTAAACCGCCAGAATTATGCACATAATCGGTCGCCCTGTTGTATGAGCGAGATTACAATCAGCGCCAGAAAGTTCGTGCGTCTCCTGGATTACTTTGAGCGGATCGGCCTGGATGTGGCTGCGATCTGCGCCGCGGTCAACCTCGCGCCTGGAATCATCACCCGGCTGGACCCTGAGCAGCAGCTCCCTGCGCAGCAGTATTCGCGTCTGTACAGGGAGGGCGTACGGCATATGCAGCGGCTCAGGACGCCTCTGCCATGGGCTGCGGGCCTTGGCAGTGACGCCTTTGAGCTGATGTGTCACTGTGTCATTAGCGGCCGAACCCTGGGCGACGCCCTGCAGCTGGCAGAGCGCTTCGATCGGCTGTTGTTTCCGCTGTTGGGTCACAATATCCGCCTGCTGGATGAGCCGGGCACGCCCCGGGTCAAGTTGAGCTACCGCGTCAAGCTGGGGGAGGATGATTCACCCCTGACTCCGTCCCAGTGGGATCGAACCCGGAACAAAAAAACAGTGGCGCATGCGTCCGGCCTGTTGGTGTGGCATGCGTTCTGCGGCTGGCTGACCGGCCGCGCACTGGAGGCCCACGAGCTGCGGATTGCCGCCCCCTTTATCAGCCAGGAGTATTACGATGGACTGGCGAATGTTTTCCACTGCCCCATTTCCTTTGATGCCCAGGAGAACACCTTCAGTTTCTCGAGGGAAGACCTCAAGCGGCGCGTGGTTCACACCCCGGAGTCTCTCGCCGAGTTCCTGAAGAACAGCATTTACCACCTGATTGCCTCGGAGAAAAAGCCCGCCAGCACCAGCGCCGCCATCAAGTCCCTGGTCGGCGGCGAAGTGCCGCGCCGCTTGCCCTCGTTTGCCGCCGTCGCGTCGATGCTGTACATGTCCGAGTCCAGCTTGCGCCGGCGCCTGCAGCAGGAGGAAACCAGCTACCAGGCGATCAAGGACGAAGTGCGCTGCGAACTGGCCATCGATAAGATAGTCAACGAAAACGCCAAGGTCGCTGATCTCGCCGAGTTGCTGGGTTTCACCGAGGCCAGTTCCTTCGTCCGCTCCTTCAAGAGTTGGACCGGGCATACGCCGCGCAGCTACCGGGAAAAAATGTTGTCGCTGCGCGACTCCATTTGCTGAACCAGCTGGCGCGCATCGAGTATCGCGCCTTCAATGTAGCCCACATCGCGGCAGTCCCCGATCCTGTGCAGGCTGGCGCGGCCCCCGCGCAGCTGCTGTGCCAGGCTGTCGTCCGGCTGGGCTCCCATGGCAATAATC
>JBFZEF010000253.1:0-18515 GCA_041307045.1 Halioglobus sp. | reverse complement strand
AATTCCTCTCTGGTTCTGTCAACTAAAGTCCGTGCCATCGGGTTATCGGTAGTGGGCTGGCTGACTCAGCGTTGCGCTTCTCGCTTCGATTCTTCGTTGTACAGATGCACCGTCCCGCACTCAGGCAGCGGCGATCCGCAGCAGTTCGGCCTCGCGTGCAGGCGTCAGCTTGCCGGCGCGGCGGAAATCGTCTGCCGCCGGCACCCCAGCGGCGACGATGTCGCGCGCCGTGTCCTCGATCGGCCGCGTGCGCAGCCCGTGCGCCGCGGCGCGGCTGAGGTCGACGCTCATGAAGCCGGCAAACTCCGGGTCCCCAGCCGGCAGCCACAGGGGGAGTTCGGTCCAGGGCTCGACCTGCTCGCGCACCAGCAAGTCCTCGCTCACCGCTATCGGCACGGCGGGCGTATGGCCGCAGGCTTGCGCCGCGCGCAGGCAGGCGCCAATCAGTTCAGGCCAGCCGAGCATCGCCGCGCTGCCGGTCGGGCCGATCGCATTGAAACTGCCACCGGCGTCCCGCTCGAGAAGATCGAACATCCAGCCGGCGAGGTCGCGCACGTCGATCACCTGCAGCGGCGCCCCAACAGGCGCGGCTGGCACGAGCATCCTGCCGCCTGCAGCAGCGCGCCAGGGCCAGTAGCTGAAGCGCCCGGTGGGATCTCCTGGCCCGACGATCAGCCCCGGCCGGACGACGAGCAGACGAGCGCCGAGAGTGCGCGAGAGCGCGCGTTCGCACTCAGCCTTGAGCGGCCCGTAGGTTTCGCCGGTTATCGACGCGTCGGCGGCCAGGCCCTCCGCCGACGACAGTGCGGCATCCTCGCTAAGGCCATGTTCGCTGTGCGCCGCGTAGGCCGAGACGCTCGAGACGAACAGGTAGCGCGGGCAGGCCGCGAGCGCGCGCGCCGTGGGCAGCACGTCGGTCGGGCAGTAGCCGCAGGTATCGATCACCGCGTTCCACGGACCGGCCGCGGCAAGCGGCGCGAGGTCGCCGCGGCGGTCGCCGGTCAGTACGTCGACACCCGCCGGCCAGTGCTGCCGCGCCCGCCCTCGGTTGAACACACCGACGCGATGGCCGCGCCCCAGCGCCGCGTCGAGCAGCGCGCGGCCGAGGAAGACGCCACCGCCGATGATCAGGATGCGCATCTCTTCCTCGCCAGGAGCGTGGCCCGATTCATGCTTTCCACGCTCCTGGGCGCGCTTGAGCGTCCCAAGTTCATTCCAGGGTGTAGCGCACAGGCATCGACTTCAGGCCGCCGACGAAAATCGCTTTGACCCATTCCGGTTCGCCGTCGAACTGCATGTCCCGCAGGCGCGGCAGCAACTCGCGAAAGAAGCAGGCGACTTCCAGCGCCGCCAGGTGCTGGCCCAGGCACATGTGGGAACCATAGCCGAAGGCGAGCTGGATTTTGGGGTCCCGCTGCAGGTCCAGGCGGTTTGGCTGGTCGAAAACTTCCGGGTCGCGGTTGGCGGCGGGATACCACAGGGCGATATTGTCGCCACTGCGGATCCGGCGCCCATGCAGCTCGAGGTCCTCGGTGGCGGTGCGCACCATGTGCCGCACCGGTGATACCCAGCGAATGATCTCCTTGGCGGCGCCACTGTCGAGGTCCGGGCGCTCGCGCCACAGGGCCAACTGGTCGGGGTGCTCCAGCAGGGCCTTCATGCCGCCGCCAATGGTGGCGGACGTGGTGTCGTGGCCCGCGGTGGCAGTGATGATGAAATAGCTGGCCTGGTCGAGCACGTTCATCGGCTCCCCGTCCACCCGGGCATTGGCCAGCACCGTGGCCAGGTCGTCTTTCGGGTTTTTTTTGCGGTCCTCGATCACCTCGCTGAAATAGGCGCCAAAGTCGTTCAGCACGTCCAGGCCAGCGGTTTCGCTGTCGCCGCGCTGTAGGGTCGGGTCCTGGCCGCCGAACAACTGCTGGGTAAGCTTCAGCATGGTCGGCTCCGCCTCCCGCGGCAGGCCGAGAATGGAGAGGATGATGCGCAGCGGGTAGAGCAGGGCTATGTCACGGACAAAGTCGCATTCGCTGCCCATCTCCTGCATCCTGTCGACAAACTCCTTCGACAGGGCCTGCACTTCTGCGGTCAGGCTCTCGATGGAGCGGGGCAGGAACCACTCGCGGGTCACCCGGCGCAACTTCAGGTGCTTGGGTCGATCCATGTGTATCAGGGTTTCCAGGCCGTTGCGGGTGCCGAAGCGCTCCAACAATGCCTCCTCGAAAGCTGCTGGCACCAGCACCGTGCGCGGCGCACTGAGGAAGCGGTCGTTCTCGCTGCCGATTCGCTTGATGTCGTCGTAGCGGCTCAGGGACCAGAACGGCCGGTAGTCGGTATGCTCGACCCAGGCCACCGGATCGTTGGCACGCAGGTGGTCGAACAGGCCGTACATGGTCCTCTCGTCGCCCATGACATTCACATCGAGCACGTCTGCGGGCTTGAAGGCAGGTTGGTGCTGGGGATTGGTTCTGATCACGGTTATCTCCTTTGAATTTGCTTGAGCAACCGCTTCCAGCGTCGCTGCCGATGGCGATAGAACAGGTGGGCAAAGGCCCAGATGACAGGAGTCAGCCATCCCGCCTGAATCTCAATCTCGTCGGTGTAGTGCACCACGCCTGGCGTTATCTCCCGGAAGACGATGGTGTGATTCCAAACCCGGGCCAGCAGGCCACTTTCCCGGCTGGCGATGGTATTGTGATCCCTGTCGATCCCGGTAAGCCGGATGGTGTGGCGGCCCAGGGGAATGAGCCCCAGTAAATACAACTGCAGCTGATAATCCCTGCCAACCTCCCAATCGCCATCGAGCGCGCCGGGTTCGATCGCATCGAATTTCAGTAGAGGCGACGCCACGAACCGGAGAGACTGCGGCCTGCTGATTAGATCCCAGAGCTCGCCCTGGGTGCAGGCAAGGTTGGTTGTGATACGTGCCAGCATTGTGTTCACACTATATTGTCGTAACCGGGGCATGCCGGGCCGCCTGGCATAAATTCAGGGCAAGGCCCCCAACTCAGTTTGTCAGGCCTTTTTTTTTAAACTGGTCGCGGGTCTCCATGAGCCACCACACAAACACCAGCGCAAACGCCAGATCGCAAACGGCTGGGGGCAGCGACTGCAAAGGGATGTCACCAAGTAACCAGCAAACAACCGCCACGATAAACACGCCAGTCTTGCCCAGGGCGGCCATAGCAACAAGTGGCCTGGAAATCTGCGTCTGTAGCGCCAGCCAGGCGTAAGCGCCGCCAAACAAGGCGACAAACAGCACAAGCATCCAACGGTAGAACAGGGGGCCAGTACCAGGCAGGCCTGAAAACGAACCGACTGTATCAGGAAACGCGAGCATTGCCGCAGCGCCAAAATTGAAAGCCGCACCGATCCACAGTACCGCGCGCATTACAGAGTTCGGGTTCTTTGTCATAAATACGTCCAATGCCGCGCTCTGCGGCAGAATTGGCGCGCAGCAGCAAACTTGTCCGACAGCAGCCTCTTGTCAGGCGCATGACCCGCCGAGCGCACTACCCTCTTCATTGGGTCCGGGGGCGGCTCAACAGATCGCTGAGGTGTGAGCGCACCTCTGGCCACTCGCCTCTGTGCAGGCTATACATCACCGTGTCACGAATTGTGCCATCGCGGCGCAGCGCGTGTCCACGGATCACACCGTCCTGCTTCGCACCCAGGCGTTCGATAGCACGTTGACTTGCGAAGTTGAAGTTATCGGTGCGCCAGCCAACCACATTACAGCCCAAAGAGTCGAATGCGTGAGTCAATAGCAGCAGCTTGCAGGTAGTGTTGACATGAGTGCGCTGCACACGCCTGGCATACCATGTATAGCCGATTTCCACCCGTTTTACCGAGGGCAGGATGTCGTGATAACTGGTTGAGCCGAGCACCGTACCGCTGGCCTCTTCAATGACGGCGAAGGCGAAACGGTGGCCTTCCTCGCGACTTTGCAACGCGGTGTCTATGTAGCCGCGGGTCTCCCCGGGTGCTGGCACAGATGTGACGCGCAGGTTCCACAGTTCTCCATCCGCGGCGGCGGCGCGGAGACCGGCTTCATGGTCGAGTTCAAGCGGTTCGAGCCTTACGCCTTGTGCACTGAGAGTGATGGGTTCGATAAAGGCCATGTGTGTAATCAAATACCTACGATAGGGGTTAAATTCAGTCGTTTCCCAAAGCGGAGTGCGGGATCAGGTGGCAGGCTGCCAGGTGGCCTGCACCGCTATGCTCCAACGCCGGGGCGATCTGCGCGCAGCGGGGCTCGGCCAGCGGGCAGCGCGGGTGGAAACTACAACCAGGGGGCGGGTTGATGGGAGAGGGCACATCGCCATGCAGCACCTCGCGCTGCACCTGGCGGTGCGGGTCCGGTACGGGAATAGCGGCTATCAGGCTGCGGGTATAGGGGTGGAGTGCCTGCTGATAGATGCTCTCGCTGGCGGCACTCTCCACGATCCTGCCCAGGTACATGATCGCAACCCGGTCGGAAACGTGCTTTACCACCGCCAGGTCGTGGGCGATGAACAGGTAGGCCAGCTTGAACTCCCGCTGCAGGTCCACCAGCAGGTTGAGAATCTGGCTCTGGATGGAAACGTCCAGGGCCGATACCGGCTCGTCGCAGATCACCAGTTTCGGGTTCAGCGCAATGGCCCGGGCAATGCCTATCCTCTGGCGCTGGCCACCGGAAAACTCGAAAGGGTAGCGGCTGGCCGAGCGCGCGGGCAGGCCGACGGTGTTCAGCAGCTGTGCCACGCGCTGCTGGCGCCAGGGCCGGTCGCCGAGTTTCTGCACGATGAAGGGCTCCTCCAGGATGTCGCCCACCGTGTGGCGCGAATTCAGGGACTCCATCGGGTCCTGGAAAATCATCTGGATGTCCTGGCGCAGGGGCCGCAGGGCGCCGGCTTTCATCCGGGTAATGTCCTGCCCACTGAAATGGATGCTGCCGCTGGTGGGTTGGTAGAGCCGGGCCACGCAGCGCCCCAGGGTGGTCTTGCCGCAGCCGGATTCGCCGACCAGGCCCAGTGTCTCCCCCTCCCTGATGCTGAAGGAGACACCATCCACCGCGCGGTTGTAGACCCTGGCGCGCCGCAGCAGGCCTGCACGCACCGGGAAGTGCATCGCCAGGTTGTTGACCTCCAGCAGCGGCGCGCTCACAGGTCCCGCCAGCGGCTGCAGCTGACGCTGTGGCCATCCGCGACCAGTTCCAGCGCCGGTGCCACCTGGCGGCAGTGGTCGACGGCATGCTGGCAGCGATTCTCGAAGCGGCAGCCAGGGGGGAGGTCGCGCAGGCCCGGCACCATGCCCTCGATAACACCCAGGCGCGACTTGGGCTGCGTGTCCAGGCGCGGGATGGCGTGCAGCAGGCCACGGCTGTAGGGGTGGGTGGGGCGGTCGAAGATATCAAACACCGTGCCGCGCTCCGCTACCTTGCCGGCGTACATCACCACCACCTGGTCGCAGGTCTCGGCGATCACGCCGAGGTCGTGGGTGATCATGATCACGGCCATCCCCATCTCCGCCTGCAGGTCCTTGATCAGTTCCAGGATCTGGGCCTGGATGGTAACGTCCAGCGCCGTGGTGGGTTCATCGGCAATCAGCAGGCTCGGCCGACAGGCCAGGGCCATGGCGATCACCACGCGCTGGCGCATGCCGCCGGAGAGCTGGTGCGGGTACTCACCCAGGCGCACCTGTGGTGAGGGAATGCCCACCCGGTCCAGCAGGTCCGTCGCCGCCCGCAGGGCAGCGGCGGGCCCGCACACCTTGTGCAGCAGCATGCCTTCGGTTAGCTGGCGGCCGATGGTTTGCACCGGGTTGAGGGCAGTCATCGGCTCCTGGAACACCATACCGATGCGCCGGCCCCTGATTTTCTCCATCTCGGCAATCGGTAGCTGCGCCAGGTCCTGGCCCTGGAAGCGAACAGCCCCGGCGACGATATGGCCGGTGGGTTGCGGCAGCAGCCGCATGATGGAGAGGGCGGTGACACTCTTGCCGCAGCCGGATTCTCCCACGATACCCACCGTGGCGCCGGCCTCGACACTGAAGCTGACGTCGTCGACCGCCCGCACCAGGCCCTCGTCGGTGTCGAATTCGGTGACCAGGCCGTCCACTTCCAGTAGTGCCATCGGTTTGCTACTGCTCCCACTGGTTGTAAACGGTGATGGCGGGGTCGAAGGTCTTGCCCGTGCGTCTCGCCTCCAGGGTCTCCTCCTTCATTTCGGTATCGATCCAGTGGACGAACAGTTCCCCAGGCCCGTCCGAGTGCTTGTAGGAGAGGCCTTCGGGATAGCGCACCCAGCGCCAGTTGGCGAAGCGGAAGAAATCCTGGTAGAAGCCCGGTATGAAGGACGCATGATCGTGGTGCAACTGAATCATCTGGCGTGACAGCGCGATCATCTCCTCCCTGTCGGAGGACGCCTTGTAGCGGTCGATCAGCCGGTCCATTTCCAGCACGGCGAAGCTCTCCAGGTTGTTGGTCTGGGTCTTGATCTTGCGCTCCGGGTTGATGCTGCCATCCTCGAGAAAGGCGCGGTCCCAGGCATTGTCGGAATGATAGTTTTCCCAGAAGCGCGGATACTGTTCAAGAAAGGTGCCGAACGCCATGAAGGTGATGTCATGCTGCTTTTCCCGCGCCTTCTTGAAGCCAACCGTGCTGTCGAGAATCTCCAGGCGCAGGTCAAGGCCCGCCTTGGCCGCCTCCTCGCGCAGGATGGTCAGTACGTCGCGCATGGCCTCGTAGCCGGTGGAGAGGCTGAACGACAGCTTCTGCCCGGCCTCGTTTACCAGGATGCCGTCTGCCCCGCGGCGGCTGAAGCCCGCCTTGGCAAAATACTCCTGCGCCTTGGCAATATCGAACTCACGCGCCTTCAGGGTGGGGTGAGAGTATTCACCGTAGCCGTCATTGGCAGTGTTCAGGCGCTTGTTGTCCCCGCGGAAGAACTTCTCAATCACCAGGTCCCAATTGATGGCGTGGTTGATGCCGACGCGGATATCGCGGTTGTCCAGCAGCGGTTGCGCGGTATTGATCCAGAGGCCGAAGGGCGGCCGCGGCCGCTGGTTGTGAAAGGTATTCTTGTGGATATAGCCCGCCTGCACCTCGGGGTCGGAATCCGGCAGCTTTTCATACCAGTATTCCGCCAGGTTCAGCCCAAACTGGTCGATGTCGCCGCGCTTGAAAGCTTCGAACATCTTCGGGACGTCACGGATCACGCTGAACTGGATACGGTCGGGGTTGAAACGGTAGCGCCAGTGCTTTTTTTCATTGGCCCACCAGTCCTTGTTTCGGGTGAGGGCGATAGAGCGGCCCTTGCGGATATCCTCGTCGCGGATCACATAGGGGCCGGTGGTGGGCGCAAACCTCCATTGGTAGCGTTCGGCGAAGTCGTCGCCCATGTCATGGTAGAAGTGGCGAGCTATCGGCCGCAGCAGCAGGGCGCGCTCGTCCATGTCGGGCTTGCGCTCTGCCATGGTGATGGAGATGGTGTGGTCATCGTAGCGGGTGATATTGGTGTAGGTGGTGCTGTAGAAATTGTTGTACCAGGGATCCATGATGTAGGGCGAGCGGTAGAACCAGAACATGAACTGGTAATCATCGGCCGTGATGGGCTGGCCATCGGACCAGGTCGCGGCCGGGTCCAGCTTGATATACACGGTCTGCGTGTCCCAGTCGACCGCCCAGGCCTTGGCGAGCCCCGGGTACAACTCCAGAGTGTCCGGGTGTTGGCCGGCGATGTTCATGCCCACGTCATCCTGCAGATAGGTGCGGAAGGCGTCGTTGGAATCGGGGCCAACCGTGCGCAGTGTCCGCGGGAAATCCTGCAGCGCGCCATACTGGGTGCCACCTTTTTTTGCCTCCGGCGAGCCGATTTCCGGGAGATGGTCGTTGCTGGTCCAGGCCAGGCCGGGGGGGAGGTCTGCGAGGGTCCTGAAGCCGAAGAAGTCGGGGTTGGCGGCATAATATGCCTCCACCTCTGCATCGATGCCCGCAGTCGCGGCCACCGCTGGCGCATCGGTTTCCTGCTTGTCATCTTCCGCCCCGCCACAGCCCCCCAGCATGAACACCAGGTAGGCCAACAATAGAGTAGACAGTGTTCTTTTCATGGAGAAGATCCCGGTTGGTGAAGCGTTAGCGGTAAACAGAAAATATTTTCGGATCGAATGATTCCCGGATGGCCTCGCCGATAAAGGTGACCAGCGTGAGCAGTGCCACCAGTGTGCCGAAGGCGGAAATGACTATCCAGGGTGCCGTGCGCAGGTTGGCGGTGCCCTGCTTCAATAGTTCTCCCAGGCTCGGTGTGGGTGCCGGCAGGCCAAAGCCGAGGAAATCCAGCGCGGTGATGGCGGAAATCGCGGCGACCACGGTGAATGGCATGAAGGTCACCAGGGTCGACAGCACATTGGGCATGATGTGGCGGAAGATGATTCGCGTGTTGGAGGCGCCGATGACGCGTGCCGATGCAATGTAGTCGCGCGACTTCTCCTTGTAGGTCTCCGTGCGCATGTAGTAGGTCATACCGGTCCAGGAGAACAGCACCATCACCAGCAGCAGAATTCCGATCTGGGTCGCCACAGCGACGGTGGATGGGATCACCGAGAAAATGATGATCACCATGTAGAGGAAGGGGATGTTGGACCAGATCTCGATAATCCGCTGGAACACCAGGTCGAAGACCCCGCCGAAGTAACCCATTGCGCAGCCGATGGTGATGCCGATGATATAGACGCAGGCGGTAAAGGCGAGGGCAAAGATCAGGGCGATACGGGTGCCGTAGAACAGGCGCGCGAGGATATCGCGGCTGGTGGTGTCGGTGCCGAGGTAGTGGCGCTGGGCCGCGCTGGGTGGCATGGGCCGGAAGACCCCGCCCGGGGCGTGGTTCTCGAAGGCATTGAAGGGCACGGGTGGCAGCAGTACCCAGTTGCCTTCGCCCTGTTGCCGGAAGTGGGTCTTCAGCTCCCGGTAGTTGGTTTCGTAGGCATAGTCCAGGCCGAAAAAGGTGCCGGGGCGGAATTCGGTGTAGGTCGGGAAATACAGCCTGCCCTCATAGCTCACCACCAGGGCGCGGCTGTTGATCAGCAACTCGCCGCAGGCCAGCAGCAGGCCCAGCCCGGCAAGCAGCAGGAAGCTGTAGTAGCCGCGCTTGATCTTGCGAAAACGCTGCAGTTTCCTGCGCGTCTGGGGATTGAGGGTGAACACCGGCTATTGGAACCTGATCCGCGGGTCGACCATGGCGACCAGGATATCCGACAGTATGTTGCCAACGAGCAGCAGCAGGCTGGCGAGCAGGACGATGCCCATGACCACCGGATAATCGCGGTCGAGAATAGAGGACAGCCCGAGCAGGCCGAAGCCGTCGATATCGAAAATGCTCTCTATCAGGAAGGAGCCCGACACCAGCAGGGTCACGTTCTGGCCGAAGGTGGTGGCAATCGGGATGAGGGAATTTCGCACCGCGTGACGGGTCACCGAGTGGCGGAAGGACACGCCCTTGGCGATCGCGGTGCGGATATAGTCGGCTGCGAGGTTGTCCATCAGGTGATTTTTCAGCAGCAGGGTGACCATGGCGAAGCTGCCTACCATATAGCAGGTCAGCGGGAGTACCGAGTGCTTGAGCAGGTCCAGCGCCTGCTCCCCGGGGGCCAGCTCCTGGAAGTCGTAGCTGACAAAACCGCCCATGGGAAACCACTCCAGCCGCACCGCAAAAAACAGTATCAGCAGCGAACCCAGGGCGTAGCCGGGTATGGCGTAACCGACGAAAATGAGAATGGAACTGATGTTGTCGACAAAGGTGCGGTGACGTATGGCCTTGAGGATGCCGAGCGGAATGCACACCGCGTAGGTGAGGACCAGGGTCACCAGCCCATAGTAGAGGGAGACCGGAAAGCGTTGCAGGATCACATCCCACACCGGTTCGTTGTAGCGGTAGGACGAGCCCAGGTCGCCCCGCACCACCTTGCCCAGCCAGTTGAAATAGCTCTGCAACACCGGCTTGTCGAAACCATAGTACTCGCGCAGGCGGTCCAGCTGTGCCTCGGAGATGGCCATGCCCTGCCCCGCCATCTGCGAGGCGCCGGAGCCCGGCAGGCCCATCTGTTGGGTTTGCATGATCGCCCGTTCCAGCGGGCCGCCCGGCACCAGCCGGGTGATGGCAAACACGATGATGGTGACACCAATCAGTGTGGGAGGGATGAGCAGTAGGCGTCGAAAAAAATAGTCGCGCATGCGGTTGCCGTGGAAGCGGTTACGGGTAGTGTGCCTGTTGCTCGGTGTGCCAGATCAGCGGTGGATGGTGCCACAAAACACCCGCGGGGCATAGGTTGGGCATGTTTGCCGCGGCTTGCGGCCGCAGTATCGATTGGATACCCTCGGGGCAGGCAGTTCCCGCCCGTTGATCCGACGAGTTTTACCCATTAACTACATCCTGCTCCTGTTCGCGCTGCTCCACCTTGTCCTGCTGGCCTGGACCTTCAGGTCAGGCGCGGCTGCGTCGCCCCGGATGTGGCTGCTGCGCCTGCTGCTGGTGGGTATGTGTTATGACAATCTTGTGCAGGGCCTGGGCAACTGGTTCATCGATACGGCCTGGTATCCTGCCGCGAACGTTCCCCGCTTTATCCTGCACGCGACCCTGCTGCCGTTCCTGACCATCTTCGGTTTATTGGTGATGCGCGATGCCGGGGCGACACTGGCGCGCAGCCGGCCGGTGGTGATTTTCTGCTGGCTGTTTACGCTCGCGGCCCTGGCCTGGGGCCTGTATCACGAGGTGTACCTGCTGCAGCTGGGCCCGAAGCCGGCACTGGGTGTGTTCAAACTGGGCAGCATTTCGGGCCTGCCGCCGGTCGCGACTATCCTCACCAGTGCGCTGGCACTGCCTATCTCCGCCCTGGTCTGGAAGGCCAGTGGCTGGCGCTGGTTCTTTCTCGGCGCCCTGTTCATCTTCGTCGTGAACGTCGCTACCGGCAGTAAGCTCTGGGGCTTCCTGGCGGGCAACTTTGCCGAACTGGTGTTTATTCTTTGCCTGCTGGCCACCGAGCGCAGGTTCGCAGTGCCACGCGTAGTCGAAAATTGCCCGGGCGATTTGCGCCGATAGTCCTGAATCCGGCGCACGCCTTTGCAGGAACCCATTGCCGTCTACTCAATCTTTGTTACCTGGGTGATACTACATACCCCGCAAGCAAAATATGAGGAGTGAGCCATGCCTGCCGCAGCTGAAGCAGAAAAAAACCCGTTCCAAAACCAGGTCATATGGATTACCGGCGCTTCTTCCGGCATTGGCGAGGGGCTGGTGCGAGCGTTTTCGGGCCGCGGCGCGAACGTGGTGCTGTCCTCCCGCAGGGAGTCCGAGCTGCGGCGGGTGCGTGACGAGTGTATCCAGGCGGGCGCCAGCACCGGGAGCCTGCTGCTGGTACCGCTGGATGTGACGGATTACGCCGCCATGCCGGCGGCGGTCCAATCCGTGTTGGACGCCTTTGGTCGAATTGACATGCTGATAAATAACGCAGGGACCTCGCAGCGCTCGTTCTGCATCGACACGGACATCCAGGTCTATCGCCAGATGCTCGAGCTTAACGTACTCGGCCAGATCGCCCTGACCAAAGCGGTGTTGCCGGTGATGGCCGCCCAGGGCAGTGGCCATATACTGGTCACCTCCAGTCTGGCGGGCAAACTCGGCGTGCCGCAGCGCACCGGGTACTGCGCGGCCAAACACGCGGTGATGGGCTTTTTTGACGCCCTGCGCACCGAGGTGGCTTATCTGGGCATCCGGGTCACCACTATAGTGCCGGGTTTTATCCGCACCAATGTCGGCGCCAATGCGCTGACCGGAACCGGAGCGGCGGTGGGCGCGGCAGATCCGGAAATTGACGCGGGAATGGATCCAGACGATTGCGCCGGGGTAATCCTGCAGGGTATAGCCAATGGGGTAGAGGAAATCGCCGTGGGCAACGGGCCTGAAATGGGCCTGCTGGAGCTGAAACGGCAGGACCCGACGACCCTGTTTCGCGCCCTCGAGGCCCGTGCGGCGGAGGTGCGCGCCAGGCTGCAGGGCAGTTAGGCAGCGGGCTGCGCCCCGCTTGCGTCGCGCGGCGTTTGCGCGGGGGCTGGCAGCTTCACGGAGTATCGGGCAGCTTAACTTTTATCAAAGTCCGGCGATGGCGCAGATGCTATAAACCCGCCTGCCGCGCCGCCCATGTGGGCGGGGAGCAACCAAGCCCAGATTGCCAGGAGCCAGAACGGTGAACCATAACAGTGCTGCCACATCCCGTGCGGATCATTCCGACGACGCCCAGGAACTCGCCGAGTGGTGCGAGGCGCTGCAGTCACTCGTCGCCCATGCGGGTCCCGAGCGCGCCCGCCAGATTCTCGACGCGGTGGCGCACATTGCGCGCGACCCCGCCATCGGCTGGCAGCCGGTACACGGCACGCCCTATGTGAATACGATCCCGGTGGAACAACAGCCCGCGTTCCCCGGGGACCTCGCGCTGGAGGAGCGGCTGGTATCACTGATGCGCTGGAATGCGCTGGCCATGGTGGTGCGCGCCAACAGCGCCTACGGCGAGTTGGGCGGGCATATCGCCAGCTACGCCAGCGCAGCCGACCTGTTCGAGGTGGGCTTCAATCACTTCTTCCGGGCCGGTGACGACGCCTCCGGTGGCGACATGGTGTTCTACCAGCCCCATTCGGCGCCGGGCGTCTACGCCCGGGCCTACCTCGAGGGCCGGCTGACGGAGCGCGACCTGAAGCATTACCGGCAGGAGGTCAGCGCCGCCGGGGCCGGCGCCCGCGGCCTGTCCAGCTATCCCCATCCCTGGCTGATGCCGGACTTCTGGCAGTTTCCCACCGGCTCCATGGGTATCGGCCCAATCAGCTCGATTTACCAGGCGCGGTTTATGCGCTACCTGCAACATCGCGGGCTCAAGGACACCGCCCAGCGCAAGGTCTGGGGGGTGTTCGGCGATGGCGAGATGGACGAGCCGGAGAGCATGTCCGCCCTTACCCTGGCGGCACGGGAG
Source organism: Halioglobus sp. (assembly GCA_041307045.1). Classification (GTDB taxonomy): domain Bacteria; phylum Pseudomonadota; class Gammaproteobacteria; order Pseudomonadales; family Halieaceae; genus JARRPM01. The sequence continues at coordinate 5,525 of JBFZEF010000253.1, read as the reverse complement.
GGCCTCGATAACCTGGTGTGGGTGGTCAACTGCAACCTGCAGCGCCTGGATGGCCCGGTGCGCGGCAACGGGCGCATCATCGACGAGCTGGAGGCCCTGTTCAGCGGCGCCGGCTGGAACGTGATCAAGCTGGTGTGGGGCTCGGACTGGGACGGGCTGTTTGCCCGCGACAGCGGCGGCGCCCTGGTGCGGGCCTTCGCGGACACCGTGGACGGCCAGTTCCAGACCTTCGCCGCCAAGGACGGGCGCTATAACCGCGATCATTTCTTCGGCCAGAATGAGGCCCTGTCGCGGCTCGCCGAAGGGCTGACCGATGACCAGATCGACAGGCTCAAGCGCGGCGGCCACGACCTGGTGAAAATTTACGCGGCCTACGCCGTGGCCCGGCGCCACCAGGGCCGGCCGACGGTGATCCTCGCCCAGACCAAGAAAGGCTACGGCATGGGCGAGACGGGGCAGGGCAAGATGACCACCCACCAGCAGAAGAAACTGGACCGGGATGACCTGCTGGCGTTTCGCGACCGCTTTCACCTGCCGCTGTCGGATGAGGAGACCGAGTCCCTCAGCTTTTACCGGCCACCCCAGGACAGCGCGGAAATGCGCTACCTGCAGCAGCGGCGCGAAGCGCTGGGCGGCTATATGCCGGCGCGCAGCGCCAGTGCCGAACCCGTGCCGGTGCCTCCGCTGTCAGGCTATGGCGGCTTCGCCACTGCGGCCGACGGCAAGGAGATGTCCACCACCATGGCCTTCGTGCGCATGATGGCGACCCTGCTCAAGGACAGCGCCCTTGGTCCCCGGGTGGTACCCATTGTCGCCGATGAGGCCCGTACCTTCGGCATGGCTAACCTGTTCAAGCAGGTGGGTATCTACTCCAGCGTGGGCCAGCGCTACGAACCCGAGGACATCGGCTCCATCCTCAGCTACCGCGAGGCCCTGGACGGCCAGATCATCGAGGAGGGTATCAGCGAGGCCGGCGCCATCAGTTCCTGGGTGGCCGCGGCCACCAGCTATTCGGTCCACGGCCTCGCCATGCTGCCGTTTTACATCTACTACTCGATGTTCGGCTTCCAGCGCGTCGGCGACCTGATCTGGGCCGCCGCCGACCAACGCGCCCGCGGCTTCTTGCTGGGCGCCACCGCCGGCAGGACGACCCTCGGTGGCGAGGGATTGCAACACCAGGACGGTCACAGCCACCTGATCGCCTCCACCATACCCAACTGTCGCGCCTATGACCCCGCCTTCGCCGGGGAGCTCGCCGTGATTCTCGACCACGGCATGCGCGAGATGCTCGAGCAGCAGCGCGATGTTTTTTACTACGTCACCGTGATGAATGAAAACTATCCCCAGCCAAGCCTGCCTGAGGGTGTTACGGATGCGATTGTCAGGGGTATGTACCGCTACAGCAGCGTCGCTGTCGATGCTGTCCGGGATGAAACCCGCGGTGAAACCCGCGGCAGCGTGCGGCTGCTGGGTTCCGGCACCATCCTGCGCGAGGTGATCGCCGCCGCGGACCTGCTGGCCCGGGACTGGGGCGTGGCGAGTGAGGTCTGGAGCGTGACCAGCTTTACTGAGCTCGCCCGGGAGGCGCGGGCAGTGGAGCGCTGGAACCGGCTGCATCCGGCGGAGCCTGTGCGCAGCAGCCATCTCGCCGACTGTCTTGCCGGCGACGCCCCGGTGATCGCGGTCACGGACTATGTGCGGGCGTTGCCGCAGTTGATTGCCTCCTACCTGGCGCCAAGCTATTCTGTGCTGGGCACCGATGGATTTGGTCGCAGCGATACCCGTTCCGCCCTGCGCCGATTCTTCGAAGTTGATCGCCACCATATAACGATAGCGGCGCTTTACAGCCTTGTCCGCAAGGGCGTGATCGCAGCGGATACCTGCGCCGCTGCGATTACGCGCTATGGTGTGGACGCAGACGCACTGGCGTCGTGGGATTGCTGATACTGCCCAATCAGGGCAGGGTCCCCTTCAGATGGACTACTGCTTGCGCCGGCGCTGGCCGGGGCAGGCAAGCCTGGAGCAATAACAACAATGACTTCACCGCCGGCACCACACGATCCCTACGCCTCGCGTAAGCAGGCCTACTACGCGCTGGTCATACTGACCGTTGTCTACGCGTTCAACTTTATCGACCGCCAACTGCTGGCGATTTTGCAGGAGTCAGTGAAGGCCGACCTGGGGCTTTCGGACAGCCAGTTGGGCCTGCTCACCGGCTTTGCCTTTGCCGTGTTCTATGTGACTGCCGGCCTTCCCATCGCGCGCTGGGCCGACCGGGGAAACCGGCGGGACATCGTGGCGCTGTCGCTGTTTCTCTGGAGTTTCATGACCGCGCTTAGCGGCTTCGTGCAGAATTACACGCAGCTGCTGCTGGCCCGGATCGGCGTCGGCGTGGGAGAGGCGGGCGGCAGCCCGCCGTCCCACTCCATGATCTCGGATATTTTCCCCCCCACCGAGCGCGCCAGCGCCCTCGGCTTCTACTCGATGGGGGTGAGCATCGGCATCCTGTTCGGCTTCCTGGCAGGTGGCTGGCTCAACCAATTTTTTGGCTGGCGCGTAGCCTTCGTGGTAGTGGGCGCTCCCGGTATTGCGCTTGCCATCATCCTGCGCATGACGCTCGCCGAACCCGTGCGCGGCCGCAGTGAGCAGCGCACGGACAGCAATGTTCCCGTGCCGCTGTCGCAGGTGCTCGCACTGTTGTGGAGCCGGCGCTCATTCCGGCATATGGCATTTGCGGCCGCATTGAATGCCTTCGCCGGCTACAGCACCAGCAACTGGACGGCATCCTTCATGATCCGCTCCCACGGCATGAGCACGGGAGAACTGGGCACCTGGCTCGCCCTGAGCATCGGGCTGGGCGGCGCCATCGGGGTGTTCTGCGGCGGCCTGATCGCCGACCGGTTGGCGCGGCGCGATCAGCGCTGGTATATGTGGCTGCCGGCACTGACAGGCTTTGCCTGCGTGCCATTCATGGCCCTGGTGTACCTTGCCCCCGGACCCTATATCGCCCTCGCGCTTGGCATCGTGCCCGGCATACTTTTCAACGTCTACCTGGGTAACACCATCGCCACCACCCATGGCCTGGTGGGCCTGCGCATGCGCGCGCTGTCCTCGGCGATCCTGTTCCTGGTGCTCAATGTCATCGGGCTGGGCCTCGGGCCCTGGACCACCGGGATGCTCAGCGATTACCTGCAGCCTACCCTCGGGCCGGAGTCGCTGCGCTACGCGATGCTGTACGTGCTGCCTGCAGTCATGTTCTGGTCCGCCTGTCACTTCTTCCTGGCGGCGCGCAGCCTGCGGGACGACCTGGCCGCCGCACCGGATTGAGCCTGCCGCGCAGGCCTGTGGGGCTGCCTGAGGCTACCGCTGGGCTCAATAAGACTCCATAATTACCACCCATTTATCCTATCCACCACCAGGAGTACACCATGGCCGCACTGGTCGAATGCAAGCTGCAATCCAATTACACCCTGATAAGCATGGACGATGGCAAGGCCAACGCCCTGGGATTTGACATGCTGGCGCAACTCGGGGCCGCGCTGGATCAAGCGGAGCAGGCCGCTAAAGTGGTTGTTATCGCCGGCCGCCCGGGAAAGTTCTCCGCCGGCTTTGACCTGTCGGTGATGAGCCAGGGCGGTGATGGCATGGTGCAGCTGCTGCGTGCGGGCGCGCAGCTATCCCGGCGCTTGCTCAATTTTCCGGCGCCGGTGGTGCTGGCGGTAAGCGGCCACGCCCTGGCCATGGGTGCCCTGGTGCTGCTCTCCGCGGACTACCGGGTGGGGGTGCATGGCACCTACAAGATTGGACTCAACGAGGTCGCCATCGGTATGACGCTGCCGTACTTCGCGGTCGAACTCGCCCGTGCACGGCTCGCCACGACCCACCTGGGCCCGGCGGTGGACCTGGCGAGGATCTACGATGCGGCCGGGGCGGTGGAAGCCGGGTACCTGGACGAGGCGGTGAGCGAGGAGGATCTGCTGGCACGAGCCACGGACCTGGCGGCCCAGTTTTCAACCCTGAACATGGAAGCCCACAGGCAAACCAAGGCGCGTACCCGGGAGCAGCTCAATGCCGCCCTGCAGGCAGCAATCGATAAGGAACTGGGCGCCGCCTAGAATCGCCAGCGCAGGGTCACGCCGACGGTACGCGGCTTGTTGATCGAGATGCGCTGCGGTGTGCCCCAGCGATTGTTGAAAAACTGCTGTGCCACCTCGTCGGTGACGTTGTCGACGAACAGGGTGCCGCTCCATTTGTCCGCCTCCAGGCCGAACCGGAGGTTGCCGACATCATAGGAGGGCTGGTCAGTCGGCCCCTGGGTGAACACGATGGACTCGGTGCCATCCAGCGAGTTAACCGAATCTCCGACGTAGGACCAGTCGATGCGAACATAGGGTTCGGCTCCCAGCAGCTGTGAGCGGAAGGTGTACTGTACCCCGAGACTGGCCTTGTATTCAGGGGTGATGGGCAGTTGCGTTCCCTTCGCGACCTCCGCAACGATCACGTCGTCCTCACCCGTGATGACATCGTCCTCGGAAATCTCCGCGTTGATCCAGGCGCCGTTGGCGGTGATATCCCAGCCCTCGGCGGGTATCCAGGTGATTTCCGTTTCGAAGCCGTCGACCTGGGCCTGGGAGAAGTTGACCACTCCCAGCGAGAATATCTCCGGGTCGTTCACCTGGATCTGCATATCCTCCCAGTCCATGCGGTACAGCACGGAGTTGAAGCGCAGGCTGTCGTCGAGCCAGCTGCTCTTGAAACCGATTTCGTAGTTTTTCAGTTTGTCGGGATCATAACCTCGGGGCAGCACTGAGGAGACTCTCACCGTGTTGGTGCCACCCAGGCGGAAGCCCTCCGAATACGTCACATAACCCAGCGCATCGTCACTGAACTGATAGGTTACGTTCAGCTTGGGCACCCAATCCGAATCCGTGTTGCCGGTGGTTTCGTTGACGTTGAAATAGTCCGTTTCAAGGTCGGGCTCGCTACCGGCCAGCAGGACGCCCTGGCGTGTGGTGTTGTCGACTTCGTACTCGAACCAGCGGGCGCCGGCGGTGAAACTCAGTTTGTCGGTCGCGGCGAAGCTCACCTCGCCGAACATGGCGGTTTGGGTGATCTCCGAATCGTAGGCACCGAAGAAAAAGTTGTCCGAGGGTGAATTATGGAAACTGTCATAGTTCGGGTTGTAGTAGGACGAGGTCGCCCTATCGACCAGGAAGCCGTAACCCCGGTTGGCGTAGTACTCGGTATCACTGAAATCCTGGATGTTGGACGTGAACAGCTGTGTGCGCTCGAGCTTGCTGTAGAAGAAACCCACCAGGCCGTTCCAGCGGCTGCCGGAATCATCCTTGGTCGCCAGCCGGCCTTCGAAGGTCCAGCGGTCGTCCTCCTGGTCCTGCCGGGCTTCGCCGCGGGGGTGGCCGGTAAAATCATAGATGGCGGTGTATACCGGGTTGTAACTCTGGTCGAACGCGTGCAGGTAGCTGGTGGCGTCGGCATCGTAGGTCAGCTCGCGATTGAAGTAGCTG
>JBFZEF010000252.1:0-33375 GCA_041307045.1 Halioglobus sp. | reverse complement strand
AGACGATGCCCTGGGTTACCGAATGGCCGAAGCCGAGCGGATTGCCGATGGCCAGTACCACATCGCCCACCCTGAGGGCATTGGAGTCGCCCAGCGTGACAGGCTGCAGGCCAGGCAGCTCAATTTTCAATACGGCCAGGTCGGTGGCCGCATCCGTGCCGATGACCACGGCGCCGGCAGAGCGCCCGTCCTGCAGCATCACCTGGATGGCGTCGGCGCCGGCGATGACGTGGTTGTTGGTAAGGATATGACCGGCCTCGGTGACAATTACGCCGGAACCCAGGGAGCGCTCGATGCGCTGGCGTTGCTGTGGCAGCCCCGGTTGGGTGGAGGGTCGGATGATGGCACTGCGGGACCTTCGGTTGCGCTCGGAGCCAACCAGTTTTGCGGTATAGATATTGACAACCGCGGGCGCCGCGCTGCGCACCGCATTGGCGTAGCTGACCACTTCATAACCAGAGGAGCCGAGACGGCCCGTGGCGGGCAGGACCCAGCGGTCCAGTATCAACAGCGCCGCGAGCAGGCCGGCGATGGCAGGCCAGGCGAGGAATTTCAGGCTCTGCATGGGTTTGCCCAAGGCAGCTCATCCATGGCGATTGGCGCTGTTCAGACCTGGTCGATGTCAGCCGCCGTCCTGGCGCCGGGCGTCTCCGCCCTCGCCCCGGCGGTTCTGCGGTCGATGCCGAATTCCTCGTTAAGCATACCCTTCTCCTCGGGTGAGGCCTTTGGAGCGTAATCCAGGGGCGGGCGGACATCCGCCAGGTAGGCAGGAATCTCGGACTCGTCGCGGCTGTGACCGAGTTGCCCCAGCGACACCGGCCCCCGGCCCTGGCACAGGGTTTCAGCGCCCTGTGCAAGGTGGTTGTGCACCTCCCGGTATTGCTCGGTCAGCCGGTTAAGGAGGGTGGCAGTTTCGGTGAAATGCCCCACGACTTCGTCCTCGTAGGCGCGCTTGTCCTGCAGCACCTGGTCCAGTTTGAGCTGTGCTTCACGCAGCTCCTGCGCCGCCGCCGAGGTGCGGCGCCCCAGCACCAGTCCCAGCACCGCGCCGACGACAAGAAGTACCACTCCGGTGAGGATCACGATGGTGATGCTGTACTGGTCTGGTTCCACGCTTGGGTCCTCTTGAGACAGGCAATTCGGAGCTGCGCCAGTATAACCGCAAGCACGTGGGGCTGTAACTACAATGGACCGGCGGCGCGGGTCTGCGTCGACAGCGCAACAGCCTTCAGCGAGGCGTTGCCAAGTCTACGGGCGCTCGTTAGAGTGTGGCGCTTGCAAGAAAACCCGACCCGGCGGCACGCTTCCATGCACCAGAGAGAATGACGACACCCTGGCAGCGCTATCAGGCGGACCTGCAGCGTGAGGATTTCTCCCGGGATCCTGCCCAGGAGCATGCCGTACTGCAGTTGCAGGACCTGTACGAGCGCCTGCTGGCTCGCCGGCGCGAACGCCACGGGGGTTTGTTGGGAAGGCTGCAGCGGTTGCGGGGCCAGCAGCTGGAACCGGTAACTGGCCTCTACCTCTGGGGCGGGGTGGGGCGCGGCAAGACCTACCTGGTCGACACCTTCTACGACTGTTTGCCGTTTCAGCAGAAAATGCGGATCCATTTTCATCGCTTCATGCGCCGTGTGCACGAGGACCTGAAGGCCCTCGAGGGGCAGAAGAACCCGCTCGAGAAGGTGGCGGACAAGCTGGCCGCGGAGGCCACGGTGCTCTGTTTCGATGAGTTTTACGTGAGCGACATCGCTGATGCCATGATCCTGGGTGGCCTGATGGAGGCGCTGTTCGCGCGCGGTGTGTGCCTGGTGGCGACCTCCAACATAGAACCGTCGCGGCTGTACGAGAATGGCTTGCAGCGACAGCGCTTCCTGCCTGCCATTGCCCTGGTGGAGAAATACACTCGGGTAATCAACGTCGATGCCGGTGTCGATTATCGCCTGCGCACCCTGCAGCAGGCCGAGTTGTACCACTACCCCCTGGATGCGGCGGCCGATGCCAGCCTGCGCGACAGCTTTGACAAACTGGCCCCGCACCCGGGCATTCACTGGGAGCGCATGGAGCTCAATGGCCGTTACATTACCTGTCGCCGGCGGGCGGACGATGTCGGCTGGTTCGACTTTGCCGAACTGTGCGACGGTCCCCGCTCGCAGAATGACTACATCGAATTGTCCAGGTTGTTCCACGCGGTACTGGTATCGGGCGTGCCGGTTTTCGGCCCGGACACCGACGACCAGGCCCGGCGCTTCATCAATCTGGTGGACGAGTTCTACGACCGCAATGTCAAGCTGGTACTGACCGCGGCAGGGCCGCTGCCCACCCTTTACGGGGGCGGGCGCCTGGCTTTTGAGTTTCAGCGGACGATTTCCCGCTTGCAGGAGATGCAGTCTTACGAGTACCTTGCGAGGGGCCATAAGCCCTAGACCCCCCCGCCGCAACACCCCCGGGTGAGCCGGGCGCAGGGGCGGGAAATCCCCCGGTTTTTTTTGCTTGCAGTGGGGTGTCCCATTGATTAGTATTCGCGCTCTCGAAATTGGAGCCCTCCAAGAGGCTGTTATTCATGAAAACTTTCAGTGCCAAAGCGGGTGAGGTCAACCACGACTGGTTCGTGGTGGACGCCGCCGACAAGACTCTGGGCCGCCTGGCCAGCCAGATTGCCCACCACCTGCGTGGCAAGCACAAGCCCGAATATACCCCGCACGTCGATACGGGCGATTACATCGTGGTGATCAATGCGGAGAAAATTCGAGTCACCGGTGCCAAGGCGAAGGACAAGCTTTATCATCACCACACCGGCTATCCCGGCGGCATCAAGTCAATTTCCTTTGAAAAACTCATCGACAAGGCTCCTGAGCGGGTCATCCAGGGCGCCGTGAAAGGTATGCTGCCGCGCAATCCGCTGGGTAGGGCCATGTTCAAGAAACTGAAAGTGTACGCAGGCACCGAGCACCCGCACGCGGCGCAGCAGCCACAAGTACTGAACGTCTAACGGAACTCATTTATGTCAGCAACCCAATATTACGGAACCGGCCGCCGCAAGACCTCCACGGCTCGTGTCTATATCAAGAATGGCGCCGGTAATATTACCGTTAACCATCGCCCGCTGGATGTGTACTTCGGTCGTGAAGTGGCCCGCATGATAGTGCGGCAGCCCCTGGAACTTGTTGATCTAAAAGACAAATTTGACATAAACGTCACAGTTCACGGCGGCGGTAGCTTCGGCCAGGCCGGCGCCATCAGGCACGGTATTACCCGCGCCCTGATGGAATACGACGAGACCCTGCGCACTCCGTTGCGCAGCGCTGGATACGTGACCCGGGATGCGCGTGAGGTCGAGCGCAAGAAGGTTGGCCTGCGCAAGGCGCGCAAGCGTCCCCAGTACTCCAAGCGATAAGCAGCGAGCAGTGGAGGGGCCCGCGTGGCGCGGGAATCTCGGGAGAACGACGAGCGCCCGGCTGTTGTTACAGTCCGGGCGTTTTTTTTATGCCCATAAACAGGGACAGGCAATGCCCCAGGCAGCGGGACGGGAAGTGCCGCATCTCGCAAAGAAACCCTTTGAAGTCAAAGGGTTCTCCTTGTAAGAAACGTGCAAAATCATTACCATTTGGCCCCTTTGGGATGAGCGGAACCGGCGGCCTGGAAGTGGCTGTACAGGGACGGGCAATCAGGAGAGAAAAGCATGGGTAGCAATGGCGTTAACTCCGGCAGGAGGAAGTTCCTGACGGCTGCCACCAGCCTGGTCGGGGTGGCTGGCGCGGTTGGAATTGCAGTTCCGTTTGTCGGTTCCTGGAACCCGTCCGCTAAGGCCAAGGCGGCGGGTGCACCGGTCAAGGCCGATATCAGCAAGATCGAGCCGGGCCAGATGGTGGTCGTAGAGTGGCGCGGCAAGCCGGTATATGTGGTGAACCGCACCGATGCCCAGTTGGAGATGCTGCCGGCGCTGAACGACCGGCTCAAGGACCCCGATTCAACGGCCTCGCTACAGCCCGCCTATATTGAGGGCGTCGACCGGGCCATTAGGCCCAACCTGCTGGTGATTGTGGGGCTGTGCACCCACTTGGGCTGCGCGCCCAAGTTCCGGCCCGAAGTCGGGGCAGCAGACCTGTCGACGAGCGGGCAGCAGTGGGAGGGAGGCTTCTTTTGCCCCTGCCACGGTTCCAAATTTGACCTCTCCGGGCGGGTTTACTCGGGCGTCCCGGCATCTACCAACCTGGAGGTACCCCCGCATACCTTCGAGGGCGAGAAGGTCCTTGTAATTGGCGTGGATTGGGAGGCTGCCTGATGATCAATATGCTTGCTGGGTTACGCGATTGGGTTGATGCGCGCCTGCCGATCGTGCGCGCGTGGAACACCCATATGGGCCAGTACTACGCTCCCAAGAACTTCAATTTCTGGTATTTCTTCGGCGTGCTGTCCCTGCTGGTGCTGGTCAACCAGTTGCTGACCGGTATCTGGCTGACCATGAGTTACAGCCCGAGCCAGGAGGGCGCGTTCGCCTCGGTCGAGTACATCATGCGCGACGTCGATTACGGCTGGTTGCTGCGCTACATGCACTCCACCGGCGCCTCGGCATTCTTTGTCGTGGTGTACCTGCACATGTTCCGCGCCCTGTTGTACGGCTCCTACAAGAAGCCCCGGGAGTTGATCTGGATTTTCGGCATGCTGATTTTCGTCGTCCTCATGGCGGAGGCCTTTGTGGGTTATGTGTTGCCCTGGGGCCAGATGTCCTATTGGGGCGCGCAGGTGATTATCTCCTTGTTCGGCGCCATTCCCGTGGTGGGTGAGGATCTGGTCACCTGGATCCGTGGCGATTACCTGATTTCTGGCATTACTCTGAACCGCTTCTTCGCCCTGCATGTGGTGGCCCTGCCCATCGTGCTGCTGGCCCTGGTGGTGTTGCACCTGCTGGCCCTGCATGAAGTCGGTTCCAACAACCCGGATGGCGTGGACATCAAGAAAACCAAGGGTCCCGATGGCATTCCCCTGGACGGTGTTGCCTTCCATCCCTACTACACCGTGCATGACCTGCAGGCGGTAGCTGTATTCCTGTTCATTTTCTGTGCGATTGTTTTTTTCCTGCCGGAGATGGGCGGTTACTTTCTTGAGTTCGCCAACTTCGAGGAAGCTAACGCCCTCAAGACGCCGGCTCATATCGCCCCGGTGTGGTATTTCACCCCGTTCTACTCGGTACTGCGGGCGGTGCCGGATAAATTCTGGGGCTTCATCGCTTTCGCCGCCTCTGTGGCCATACCCTTCATGTTGCCCTGGCTGGATCGCAGCCCGGTCAACTCCTGGCGCTACCGCGGCAATATCACCAAGGTAATGCTGGTGTTGTTTGTCGCTTCATTCCTGATCCTGGGCGTATTGGGCGTCAAGGCGCCGACCCCGGCGCGAACAACTCTGGCACAGATCTGCTCAATCATTTACTTTGCCTTCTTCCTTTTGATGCCGATCTGGAGCTCACTGGACAAGACCAAGCCGGTGCCCAAGCGGGTCACCATGGATGGCGGTATCGGCCCATGGGGCAGCCTGGCGGCCCTGGGACTGATCCTGGCATTGACCATCCTGCCCCTCAAAGCGGTGGGCGCGGAGACGGAGTTTCAGTGCGGCAGCATTCCCTGTGATGAAATACAGGTGAATCCGCGTGACAAGGCCTCCCTGCAGAGTGGGGCAAAGCTGTACATCAACTACTGCCTGGGCTGCCACTCGCTGAAATACGCCCGTTACAACCGGGTGGCCGACGACCTGGGTATTCCGGAAGACCTGTTCATGGACAACCTGGTCTTCAACCCCACCACCCGTTTTGCGGACCTGATCGATAAGTCCATGGAGGATCGCAATGCCAAGGCCTGGTTCGGGGCGGCGCCTCCCGACCTGACTCTGGTGTCCCGCGCCCGCCAGCCCGAGTGGCTCTATACCTACCTGCGGACTTTCTACAAGGACCCAAGCCGCCCCTATGGGGTGAACAACAAAGTGTTCAAGGATGTGGGCATGCCCCATGTGCTGCTCGAACTGCAGGGCATGCAGGAGTGCGCCATGGGCCCGGTGACGGCGGCAAACGGGGGCGTCAAGCGTGACCCGCTCACCGGTGAGGATATCCTGGAAGATCCCTGTGGACGCTTCAAGATCACCCAGGCCGGTGCCATGACCCCGGAAGAGTTCGACGGGGCGATGTACGACCTGGTGAATTTCCTGGCCTACATGGCGGACCCCGTGCTGCTCGAGCGCCACCGTATCGGCACCTTCACACTGCTGTTCATAGCCCTTTTCTTCGTGTTCGCCTGGTTGCTGAATCGCGAATATTGGAAAGACGTACACTGAGCCTTCCGATCAATTGCAGCTGCGCGGCAGTAAGCCGCGCCCTGGTGTCATACCTATGAAATTACTGAGGAATCCCCCGATGGGAGTTGTGGCAAAGCGGTCTTCGATGACCTTTTTCTCGGATAATACCAGCCAGTACAGCCACCGTGTGCGCATTGTGCTGGCGGAAAAGGGTGTCACGGTTGACCTGATCGAGGCGGACGCAGCCCATCCGCCGGCGGAACTCGCAGATATCAATCCTTACAACAGCCTGCCGACCCTGGTGGATAGGGAGCTGGTGCTGTATGAGTCCAAGGTAATGATGGAGTACCTGGATGAGCGTTTCCCCCATCCCCCGCTGCTGCCGGTGTACCCTGTGGCGAGGGCTGAAAGCCGCCTGTATATCCACCGCATCGAGAAGGACTGGTGTAGCCTGGTGGACTCCATCCTGCACTCCCGCAGCGAGAACGTGGTCAAGAAGGCTGCCAAGGAACTGCGAGAGAGCATCACCGGCATAGCGCCGATTTTCGCCGAGAAGCCATTTTTCATGAGCGATGAATTCACCCTCGTGGACTGCTGCCTGGCGCCCATCCTCTGGCGCCTGCCGGCACTGGGGATCGACATACGCGCCAGCAAACAGTCCAAGCCCCTGCTGGCCTATATGGATTCACTGTTCAATCGGGATTCTTTCCAGGAAAGCCTCACCGAGCAGGAACGGGAAATGCGCCTCTAGGGGCGCTGCGGGTCGCCAGGGGTAAAGCCATGACGCCCAGTCGTCCCTACATCATGCGGGCATTGTACGAGTGGATCGTGGACAACAACTGCACCCCTTATGTGCTGGTCGACGCCACTGTCGCCGATGTGATGGTCCCCCAGCAGTATGTGAAGGACGGGCAGATCGTGCTGAACATTTCCCCCGGCGCGGTGATAGAACTCAATATCGGCAATGACGCCATGGCCTTTAACGGGCGCTTCGGTGGGGTCGCGACCGATATCTATGTGCCGATTGCGGCGGTCGTGGGCATTTATGCCAGGGAGAACGGCCAGGGCATGGTGTTCGAACCCGAGGAATCCACAGGGCCGCCGGACGAGCCGCCGCCCGACCCGATCAAACCGGAGGCGCGTCCTTCCCTCAAGATCGTCAAGTAGTGAAGGGTCAGCCCGGCGGGTAACTGCCGAAAAGGCTTTGCTCGATCAGTTCGCACAGGCAGTGAACCGTCATCGTATGTAGCTCCACTACCCTCGGGCGCCGCAGGCTGTCGATGCGTATCTCGACATCGTCAGGTTGCAACAGGGTGCCCAACTCGCCATCCGAGGCATTCGACAAAACGACAATCGCCATATCGCGCTCATGCGCAGCTTGCGCCGCGCGCAGCAGGTTGTTGGCCTCCCCCGCGCTGCTGATGCACAACAGGACGTCCCCGGGCTGGCCCAGTGCGCGCAGCTGCCTGGCATAGATGTCGTTGAGGCCGCCGGTGTGGGCTATGGCGGTGATGCCCGCGCCATCGCTGGTAAGTGCCAGGGCGGGCAGCGCGGGCCTTTCATGCTCGAACCGGCTGGTGAGGTAGCAGGCGAACAACTGGGCCAGGGCGGCATCCACCCCGTTGCCGCAGGCGATAATCTTGTGGTCCTCCAGCAGGGCGCTGACTATCAGTTCGCTGGCGCGCCCGATGGGTTCGGCCAGGGTGTCCACAGATTGCGCGATCGATTCGATGGTGGCCTGGAAGTTGCTGGAGATGATCTGGTAGTAGTCCATTCATTGGCTCATTCAGGCGGTAAAAGCCCCGGGAATCCAGCGGATGCTGAGACTGGTGCCTGATTGTCGCGGCTCGAAGGCGATCACGTCAAACCGGCAGGGCAGACATGCCAGCTCGGGATGGCGCAGCAGGTATAACTGGGCGGTGCGCAGGATGCGTTGTTGCTTGCGCCGGTCAACCGACGCAGCCGCGCTGCTGAATGCGGGGTTGCTGCGGGCCCTGACTTCGAGGAACACCAGGTGTTCACGGTCCCGGGCTATGATATCGATCTCCCCCGTCTTGCAGCTGAAATTGCGCGCCAGCAAGTGCATGCCCCGTGCCGCCAGCCAGCGCGCTGCCAGGGTTTCGTAGTCCTCCCCTGGTGATCTCATGCACTTGCTCCATGCGGCTGAAACTGGTCACCGCAGTGTAGCTACTGGGGCTTGGCAGCGCCGTCATCAAATGTGGCCAATACCAGCTCGCGGTGGATGTGTAGTTGCGGGTCCATGCTCAACAGGCCGGTATTGCCGCGCAAGAGTGCGTCGGCGCCGCCCTGCAGCTGGCGGAACTGTAACTGCAGCAGGAACGCATCTGCGCCCAGGGCATGCAGGCGGGTATAGCTTTCAGGTCCTGCTTTTCCTGCTGAGATCGTGTTCTTCAGCTGCGTGTTGGCACCCAGCAGCCAGGGGATTTCCACGAAATTGATGCCATCGAGGTCGCGGTCTCTGGGGTCGGCTGTGCCGCTGTAGATGCTGGAGGTCGCATAAACAGGCACTGTCCCGGCATAGTGAAAGGCCAGCAGCGGCTTGAGTGAGCGCGCCTCTACAGCATTGCCGCTGAGCAGGAAGACCACGTCGACGTCCTGGCGGCGCCGGGCGTTGAATTCGAGATTGCCGCCGAAGATTTCCTCCACCGCCTGCGCCCGTTGTTCGCTGGCAGGTAAGTCCAGCGCAGCTTTTACGCTGGAGGAATAGTCCTCCCTGCCGGCATAGGTAACGCTGTTGATGATAGTGCCGCCCAGTTGCCGCCAGTGCTCGGTGAGCGCCTGCTCCACCTTCCCGCCCCATTCGCCCTGGGGGCGCATGATGAGGGCATTGCGGGCACCCTTGCCGAAGGCGAGTTCGGCGACTTCACGGGCCTCGTCGTCGGGTGCCAGGGCAAACTGGACCAGGGCACTGCTTCCCCCAGCCAGGGCTTCAGCGCCATCCAGGCGGTTCAACGCGAGCACCGGAACCGGCCGGTCCGCCCGCGCCGCCAAATTGGCGACGGCCTCCTTGCTGAGGGGGCCAACCACCAGTGTCGCACCCTGTGCCACAGCCGCGCCGTAGGCGTCGCTGGCAGAGCCATAGCTGTCCTGGTCCAGTATCAGGATATCCAGATCGGCACCCCCCTGCTGCCGGTACTCGTAATAGCTGGCCAGGTAACCGTCCCTCACCGCTCTGCCGGCGGGCGCGAGCCGGTCACTCAGGGGCAGGATCAGCGCTACCTTCTGCGGAGCCTGGGAGGTCAATAAGTACCCCAGTCCGCCGGGCAGCGGATTTGCCGCGGGGTGTTGGGGGTTGCTCTGGGCCCAAGCCGGGAGACTCTGCAACTGGGCCGGCAGCGGCGCCCGGGTTAACAGCGCGAGTTCGAGCCACTTCTGCCACTGGGGATCAGCGGCGGTGGGTAGCGCCTGCTCCAGCTGGGCGGTACTGACGCGTTGCAGATCGCGCCATATCGCGCGTTGCAGCGCGGCGGCATCCGTGGCCGGCGCCAGGCGCAGAATCTCGTCTCCCAGCCGGGCGCTTTCGAGGTAACTCCCGGACATTTCCAGGATGTGGCGGCGCAGGTTCAGGATGCGATAGCGCTGGGTGGGGTTCATTCCCTGGGAGTCCAGGGTGTCGAGCAGCCCCAGCGCTTCCTTGTGCCGGCCGCGGATGTAGTCAATGCGCGCCCGCAGGTAGGTGAGGTAGACCTGGTCAGAAGCGTTCAACCCGGCCGCAGGTATCGTGTCGATGACTTCGCTGGCGGCCATCCACTGGTTCTGTGACAGCAGCTGGTCAGCCTGCAGAAATTGCGCACTGTAGCTGCTGGGCGGCAGAGTCTGGCTGGCCTTTTCTAGTTGTTCCGGCACCACCGGCATAGGGGTTGGCGCTACCGCGACGGGCGCAGCTTCCGGCTCGGGTTCTTTTTGCGGTTCGCTGGCGCAGGCCGCCAGGCCCAGCACCACCAGGGTCAGGCACAGGCGCGCGGCGCTGGGGAAATGTCTGGTGCAGGTGTCTCTCATGCTATGCTTCACCGGTTGATTGCTGGAATGACTGCTTGTGGCTCTCGGCCCGCCGCCGGGGCGTTTAGCCGTGGCCGACGGGAACACATTATAAGGGGAAACAGTGGCTCCTGGTCTGTATGTTGTGGCAACACCTGTCGGCAACCTCGGTGACATGTCTTCGCGAGCGGTGGAGATACTGCGGGAAGTCGATATCATCGCGGCCGAGGATACCCGGCACAGCCAGCGATTGTTGCAGCATTATGCTATAGCCACGCCTGTTATGGCATACCACGACCACAGCGATGAGCGGGCGGCCAAAAAAATCCTTGCCTGTATCACAGGCGGCGGCCGCGTAGCGCTGGTGTCGGATGCCGGGACTCCATTGATATCAGACCCCGGTTACCGGCTGGTGCGCGCTGTGCAGGATGCCGGATTTCACGTGTACCCGATTCCCGGGGCCTGCGCGGCGGTCGCCGCTCTCAGCGCGTCCGGCCTCGCCACGGACCGGTTCCTGTTCGAGGGCTTTTTGCCGGCGCGCTCGGGCGCCCGGGACAAGCGCCTCGCCAGCCTGGCGCGGGAGACGTCCACTCTCGTCTTCTACGAGGCGCCGCACAGGGTGCTGGAGTGCCTGCAGGCAATGGTTGTCGCCTTCGGCCCGCGGCGCGAGGCCGTGCTGGCGCGTGAGCTCACCAAGACCTTCGAAACCATCAGGCGCACTAGTCTCGCCGAACTGGCAGACTTTGTCGCCGGCGACGGCAACCAGCAAAAGGGCGAAATCGTGCTGCTGGTGGCCGGCGCCGGGCCCGCACCCGAGGACATCTCCCCGGAGGTCGCTGCCCTGTTGCAGCGACTGGCGCTGGAGTTGCCGGCGAAGACCGCGGCGGCAGTGGTGGCGGACCACACCGGCCTGCGCAAGAAGAGGCTGTACGACTATCTTTTGGCCGTGAAAGAGAAATAAGCGGTGCCCTCCGGATGCCTCCACAAAGCGCTTGTCCTGCGGGCGCCGGGGGCGTAGTCTTCGCGCCGAGTCGGTCAGGCGATCGCTCCCGGGCCACCTTCGGGTGGTGTGGGGGAGGAAAGTCCGGGCTCCGCAGGGCAGAGTGCCAGGTAACGCCTGGGAGGCGCGAGCCTACGGAAAGTGCAACAGAGAGCATACCGCCCAAAAATGGCATGAAGTTGGAGTCTGACTCCTTTTTTATCCGTTTGAGTGCCACTCGTGGCTGGGTAAGGGTGAAATGGTGCGGTAAGAGCGCACCGCGCGGCTGGCAACAGGCGTGGCGATGGTAAACCCCACTCGGAGCAAGACCAAATAGGAATCCATCAGCTGTGGCCCGCAGCGGATTCGGGTAGGTCGCTACAGGCAGGTGGTGACACCTGTCGCAGATGAATGATCGTCCACGACAGAACCCGGCTTACCGACCGACTCGCTTTTTTAACTGCTGCGCCCCTCTCGCAGGGCGCCCCCTGGCAGGGCCGTCCAGGCATCCCAGGCACCGCTTTCCAATCCATCCCGGCCGTTCTCACCCATTACTGTCCCCCGAAGCGTGCGCAATCGCGATTTTTATACTTTTTTCTACTATAAATTAAAATTCTAAGTATAAAATCAGACGGTAAGTTAATGTAAATCCTCACCAATCGCAGTTACTCGCATGTTTTAATCCATTATTTCCTCTTGGCTCTCATTCTGCCGACCGGGACTTTCCCCTCCATATCCGCGCTAATTGACTGAAACTAAAACGTTTTCTGCCCCCGCGTCGCTTGACACTTTCTCGCTGCCAGACCTATAGTGGCGAAAAGTGGAAATAAGTGGGAATTTTTGGCTTTAAGTGGTTTTTTAAGTCAGATATTTGGGGATTCGAGCATGTTTCGCGGCGTACAACATCTCAACATGGACGCGAAGGGCCGGCTGGCGATGCCGGCCCGGCAGCGCGAGCCGTTGTTGAGTGAGTGCGGGGGCAAGGTGGTGGTAACCATCGACACCCAGTCCACCTGCCTGGCGATCTACCCCCTGCCTGAGTGGGAGCGAATCGAGCGGGACATCCAGAATCTGCCCGCCCTCAAGCCGGCGGTGAAGCGCTTCCAGCGCTTGATGCTTGGGTATGCAACCGACCTGGAGCTGGACGGCAGCGGGCGCATGCTGCTGCCGCCGCCCCTGCGGGAATACGCCAGGCTGGATAAGAAACTGGTACTGGTGGGCCAGGGCAACAAGCTGGAGCTGTGGTCCGAACCCCTGTGGGTAGCCGAGCGTGAGCAGGCCCTGCTGGACTCCGGTGCCGAGGCAGAATTGCCTGAAGAACTAATGTCGCTGACCCTGTAGGTGAGAGCAATGCATCAGACAGTTCTGTTGCGAGAAGCAGTGGATGCTCTGGTGACGCGGCCCGGCGGATTTTATGTCGACGGCACTTTCGGCCGCGGCGGCCACAGCCGTTACCTGTTGGAGCGGCTGGATGCCGAGGGCAGTGTGCTCGGGGTGGACAAGGACCCCGCTGCCCGGGCGGAGGCCGAACAACTGGCCCGGCTGGAGTCCAGGTTTACATTTTTCCACGGTTCCTTTGCTGATTTGCCCGGGGAATTGCGCCGGATGGGAATCGACTCTGTCGATGGCATTCTGCTCGACCTCGGGGTGTCAAGTCCGCAGCTCGACGACGCTGAGCGCGGGTTCAGCTTCCTCCAGGACGGTCCGCTGGATATGCGCATGGACACCACCCGGGGCGAGACCGCTGCCCAGTGGCTGTCCCGGGCCGGGGTCGACGAGATCGCCGAGGTGCTCAAGGAATACGGGGAGGAGCGTTTCTCCCGTCGCATCGCCGCCGCCATCGTCGCCGCCAGGGACGAGCAGGCTATCACCTCTACCGGCCGCCTGGCGCGGGTGGTCAGCGAGGCCAATCCGAAGTGGGAAAAGCACAAGCACCCGGCTACCCGCGCTTTCCAGGCCATTCGCATCAAGGTCAACCGCGAACTGGTTGACCTGCAGGAGTTGCTGCTGGCGGCGCTGGACATGTTGCGGGTGGGCGGGCGCCTGGTGGTCATCAGTTTCCACTCGCTGGAGGATCGCCTGGTCAAGCGCTATATGCGCGATATGGCCAGGGGTGAGCAGTTCCCGCCGGGCGTCCCGGTACTCGACAGCGCCCACAACCGTCGCATGCGGCTGGTGGGCAAGGCGGTGAGGGCGAGTGATGAAGAAGTTGCCGCAAACGTCCGCGCCCGCAGCGCGATCATGCGCGTTGCGGAAAAAATAAGCTGAATGCAGGGTCGTCCAGGGGTGGATCAGTGAGTGTAGCAGAGCCAGTGCGAACAGCCGATAGAGCCGGGAGCAGTCGTCAGCTGGTCTGGCTCAATACCGGCCTTGTGCTGCTGATCCTCGCATCCACTTTCGCCGTGATTCACACCACCCACGCCTGTCGCGCCCTGTATGCCCAGCTGCAGGAGGTGGAGTCGGTCCAGTGGTACCTGCAGGAGGACTATGGGCGCCTGATGCTTGAACACAGTACCTGGGCGTCCCACCACCGCGTGGAGAAAGTGGCCGAAGAGGAACTCGGCATGCAGGCGCCCGGATTGGCGCAGCTGCGGATGATATCGCGTTGAAGCGTGCGGCACAGAAAAAACCAGAATCCCTGGTCCGCTTCTACCTGGTGATGATGGTGCTCATCGGGATGTTGGTTGCGCTGGTCGGGCGGGTGCTGTCACTGCAGATACTTGATACCGAACGCGGCTATGAGTTCCTGCAGAGCCAGGGCGAGATGCGCTCTGTGCGCACCGCGGAGATTCCCGCCTACCGCGGGGTGATAACCGATCGTCGCGGCGAGCCGCTGGCCGTCAGTACACCGGTTATCTCGATCTGGGGCAACCCTTCCGTGCTGGCCGATTCCCCTCGATTGCCGGAGCTCGCCACCGCGCTTGGGCTGGAACTGGCGACGCTGCGGGAACGGCTGGCCCGCTACGAGGGCAAGCAGTTCATGTACCTGCAGCGCCACATGGTGCCAGAGGATGCGCGGAAAATACTGGCTCTCAAGATCATGGGCGTCAGTGGCGAGCGCGAGTACCGCCGCTTCTACCCGGCGGGCGAGGTGGTCGGACAGCTGGTGGGTTTCACCAATGTGGACGACCAGGGCATTGCCGGCCTGGAACTCGCCTACGAAGACTGGCTCAAGGGGCAGCCGGGCAAGAAAAAGTACATCAAGGACCTGCATGGCGAGGTGGTACGGGACATCGGTGTAATGGCGCCGGCGCAGCCTGGAAAAGACCTACGCCTGAGTATCGACCTGCGCCTGCAATACCTGGAGCACCGCGAGCTGCGCAAGGCGGTGACAGCCCTCGGTGCGGAGTCGGGCTCCATCGTGACCCTGGACGCCCACACCGGCGAGATCCTCGCCCTGGTGAACTACCCCACTTACAACCCCAACAGCAGCAAGGGAGCCGACCCGGCTACCATGCGCAATCGGGCGGTCACCGATGTCTACGAGCCCGGCTCGACCATGAAGACCCTGACACTGGTGGCGGCACTGGAGAGCGGCCGTTTCACCACGCAGACCATGATCGATACCAGCCCGGGACGCATCCGGGTGGGTCCCAAGGTGTATCCCGATCCGCGCAATTATGGCCTGATCAGCGTGTCGCGGGTGATTGAGAAGTCCAGCCAGGTGGGAACGACCAAGATCGCCCTCGACCTCGGCCACGAACCGATCCGTGAAGTGTTCAACCGCTTTGGTATCGGACACTTGCCAGGCACCGGCTTCCCCGGTGAGAGCGCCGGCTCCCTGCCGGACCGCGCGCGCTGGTACGCCACCGAGAAAGTCTCGCTGGCGTTTGGTTATGGCATCAGCGCGACACCCCTGCAACTTGCACGTGCCTACAGCGTGTTCGCCAACGGTGGCGTCCAGGCGCCGCTGTCACTGCTGGCATTGAACGGCGAAGCGCCCGCCGGTGAGCGTATCGTGTCGCCCCAGATCGCCCGGGAGGTACTTGGCGTGCTGCACGGCGTCACCGGCGATGAGGGCACGGCGCGCAAGGCGCGTGTTCCCGGCTATCCGGTGGGCGGTAAAACCGGAACCGTCCGCAAGATCGGCCCTGGCGGCTATCTGCCCGACGAGTACGTCGCCTGGTTTGCCGGCATCGCCCCTGTCGATAATCCGCGCATCGTTACGGTAGTCGTGATCAATGGTCCCCAGGGCGCTGCCTATGGCGGTGGCGCCGTGGCCGCCCCTCTGTTTTCCACGGTCACCCAGGGCGCCCTGCGCCTGCTCAATATGCCGCCCACTGACGCCGCAGCCATGGCTGAGGCTGTTGCAGCGGCCGCAAATGCGGGGGGGCCGGTATGATGGCGGCGCCCAGCGCGGTCGCGGCACCGGCGATGCCCCTGTCGCAGTTGCTGGCTTGGCCGGGCTGCGCTGGCGGCGATATCTCCATCAGCGGCCTGCAGCTGGACAGTCGCAAGGTGCGCCGGGGCGACCTGTTCCTGGCCGTGCCCGGGGATGTGCATGACGGCCGCCAGTTTATCGAGCAGGCGGTCGCCAACGGTGCGGCGGCGGTCCTCGCGGAGGCGCCGGTGGCCGGCTTCGTGGATGCGCTCCCGGTGCCGCTGCTGGAGCTGCCGGAACTGCACCTCGAGGTGGGCCCGCTGGCGGCGCGGTTCTATCGCCATCCCAGCCGCGATCTGCACATGATTGGCGTGACCGGCACCAACGGCAAAACCACGACCAGCCGCCTGGTGGCGCAGTTGGGTCGCCTCCTGGGCCATTCCTACGGCGTTATCGGCACCCTGGGCGCAACCCTTGACGACACTGTGTCCGCCGCGGCCAATACCACCCCTGACCCGGTGTCCCTGCAGCAGCAACTGGCGCAGTGGCGCGACCAGGGTGTGCACGCCGTGGGCATGGAGGTCTCCTCCCACGCCCTGGTCCAGGGGCGGGTGAACGGCGTGGAATTCGCAACGGCTGTCTTCACCAATCTCTCCCACGATCACCTCGATTACCACGGCAGCATGGATGCCTACGGGCGGGCCAAGCTCGGCCTGTTCGCCAGCGCCGGCCTGCGCCACGCAGTTGTCAACCTCGACGATGAGTTCAGCGCCGAAGTGATCGCTGCGACCGCTGCGGGTGTCCAGGTGCTGACCTATTCGGGCAGCGGGGCCGCGGCGGATGTGCGGGTCAGCGATCCCTGCTTCACTGGGCAGGGCGTGGATGCGCAATTGCACACGCCCTGGGGCAGCGGCCGGTTTTCCAGCCCCTTGCCTGGCGAATTCAACCTGGCCAACCTGGCGGCGGCGGTGACCGCCGTGGTGTTGGCCGGCGAGGAATTGGCGGCAGTACTGGAGGCGATCGCCGGGCTGCGGCCTGTGCCGGGCAGGATGCAGGTCATTCCGAACGGGCTGGGCGTGCAGGTCATCGTCGATTACGCCCACACCCCCGACGCCCTGGAGCAGGTCCTCGCTGCGCTAAAAGCGCATGTCAGCGGCGACCTGGTAACCGTGTTCGGCTGCGGCGGCGACCGCGACAGGAGCAAGCGGCAGGTGATGGGCCGGGTGGCCAGCCGTTTCTCCGACCGGGTCATCCTGACCAGCGACAACCCGCGCAGCGAAGATCCCGATGCAATCCTTGCCGATATAGCCACAGGTTGCAGCGGAGCCTACATCCTGCTGCCCGACCGGGCCCAGGCGATTGCCAGGGCCGTCGGGGAGGCGCGACCGGGCGACTGCGTGGTCATTGCCGGCAAGGGTCATGAGGACTACCAGCTGATCGGCGATGAGCGCCGCTACTTCAGCGACGCAGAGCAGGCGCGCAGCGCCCTGGCGCGGAGGGCTGCCTCATGATGCGCGCGCTGACACTCGCTGAGCTGGTCGGGCCGCTGCAAGCGCAACTGATCGGGCCTGACCGGGAGTTTCATGGTGTGTCCACCGACAGCCGCAAGGTTCGACCCGGTGAGCTGTTCGTGGCGCTGCGGGGCGAGAACTTTGACGGCCACGACTTTCTCGACCAGGTTGCCGCTGCCGGTGCGGCCGCCGCTCTGGTCAGCGACGTGGCCGAGCTGGCGCTGCCCCAGCTGCGGGTTGCCGACACGCAGCGCGGGTTGGGACTGCTCGGCGCATACAACCGCGCCCTGTACCAGGGTCCGCTGGTGGCCATCACCGGTAGTAGCGGCAAGACCACGGCCAAGAACATGGTGCGCGCGGTGCTGGCGCAGGCAGGCCGCACACTGGCCACCGAGGGCAACCTCAACAACGAGATCGGCGTGCCGTTGACGCTGCTCGCACTGGAGCCGGGCGTGGAATTTGCGGTGGTCGAAATGGGCGCCGGTAAAGCGGGCGATATCGCCTGGCTGTGCGAGCTGGGCCACCCCACGGTGGCACTGCTGCTCAATGCCATGCCTGCGCATTTGCAGGGCTTTGGCAGTGTGGACGATGTCGCCGTCGCCAAGGGCGAGATTTTCGATGGCCTGGGCCGAACTGACTGTGCGGTGATCAATGCCGACCAGCCCTGGGCGCGGGCCTGGCGCGCCAGGGCCGGTGAGGCGACCGTGTTGGATTTCAGCCTGTCCGGGCCCGCCTCCATCACTGCCACCTCGGTGCAGGCCGACGGGGTCAGGGGCACCCGATTCATGGCGATCACACCGCGCGGCGAGCAGCAGATCAAGCTGCACCTGCCGGGTGCGCACAACGTGGCGAACGCGCTGGCCGCCATCGCCGTGGGCCTGGCCTGCGGCCTGCGCCTGGAACAGATCGGGGCGGGCCTGGAGACAGTGCGCCCGACACCCGGTCGCCTGGCCGCAGCGGTGGCGCCCACGGGCGCCACGGTGATAGACGACTGTTACAACGCCAACCCGGGTTCAGTGCGGGCCGCGATCGACATGCTGGCGGGCTGCGAAGGGCGGCGCACCCTCGTGCTGGGGGCGATGCGGGAGTTAGGCCCCGCGAGCGATGCGCTGCACCAGGCCATCGGCGGTTACGCCCGCAACGCCAGGATCGACCGCTTCTGGGGTGTCGGGCCCGAGTTGCAGGGCGCGGTGGGCGAGTTCGGCGGCGGCGGGCGCTGGTTCGCCGATTGCGAAACCGCAATTTGCGCCCTGGAGAACGAGTACGGGCCCGGCGACACGGTGTTGGTCAAAGGTTCTCGCAGTACTCGCATGGAGCGGGTGCTGCAGGCATTGCTGGCCGCTGCGCCGGCGGGGGAAGACAAAGCATGTTGCTGATCCTGGCGGAGTACCTCGGCCAGTACCAGAAGGCGTTCCTGGTATTCCAGTACCTGACCCTGCGCGGCATCCTGGCCGCCGGCACGGCCCTGGCGATTTCCCTGCTGGTAGGGCCGCTCATGATCCGACGCCTGAACTACTACCAGGTGGGCCAGGCAGTGCGTGATGACGGCCCCCGCAGCCACCTCAGCAAATCCGGCACGCCTACCATGGGTGGTGCATTGATCCTGGTGGCCATTGCCATCGCCAGCCTGCTGTGGGGTGACCTGCGCAATGCCTACCTGTGGGTCGCCATCCTGGTCACGGCGGTATTCGGCGCCGTGGGCTGGGTGGACGATTATCGCAAGGTAGTGGAAAAGGATTCCCGCGGACTGCCTGCGCGCTGGAAATATTTCTGGCAGTCGGTGGCCGGACTGGGCGCCGCACTCTACCTCTACCTGGCTTTCGACACCCCGGTCACCACTGAACTATACATACCTTTCTTCAAGGACTTCGCCTGGAGCATGGGGCCGCTGTTTGTCCTGCTCGCCTATTTTGTCATCGTGGGCGCCAGTAACGCGGTCAACCTGACCGATGGCCTGGACGGCCTCGCTATCCTGCCGACGGTAATGGTGGGCACGGCCCTCGGGATCATCGCCTACCTTACGGGCCACGTGGATTTTTCCAACTATCTGCACATTCCCTATGTGGCAGGCAGTGGCGAGCTTGCCGTGTTCTGCGGCGCGATTGCAGGCGCGGGCCTGGGCTTCCTGTGGTTCAACACCTATCCCGCCCAGGTGTTCATGGGTGACGTCGGTGCGCTCGCGCTGGGCGCCGCCCTGGGTACCGTGGCCGTGATCACCCGGCATGAAATCGTGTTCTTCATCATGGGCGGCATTTTCGTGCTGGAAACCGTGTCAGTCATCCTGCAGGTGGCGTCGTTCAAGCTGACAGGTCGGCGGATTTTTCGCATGGCGCCCATCCATCACCACTTCGAGTTGAAGGGATGGCCCGAGCCAAGGGTGATCGTGCGATTCTGGATTATCACTGTAATGCTGGTCCTGTTCGGGCTGGCGACGTTGAAGTTGCGCTAGCGCAGGTGGTGGCGAACGTGGCACAGGGTGTGATTGCAGACAGCGTGAACCGGGTGGTGGTTGGCCTCGGCGTCACCGGTTTGTCCTGCGCCCGTTACTTGCACCGCCGCGGGTTGCCGTTCAGCGTGGTGGATACCCGCGCCGACGCCCCGGGCCTTGAGGATTTCAGGCGGGAGATGCCAGAGGTTCCCGTGTACGCCGGGGAGTATCCGCTGGAACTGGTGTCAGCCGCTGCCGAGCTGGTTGTCAGCCCAGGTGTCGCCATGGATGCCCCGGTCGTGGCACAGGCCCGGGAGGCCGGTGTCAGTGTCGTCGGCGATATCGACCTGTTCGTGCGCGAGGCTGCGGCGCCGGTAGTGGGTATCACCGGCTCCAATGCCAAGTCCACGGTGACGGAACTGGTGGGCCAGATGGCGCGCGATGCCGGCCTCGACGTCGGCGTGGGCGGCAATCTCGGCACACCGGCCCTGGACCTGCTCAAGCCCGGGCGCGAGCTCTATGTGCTTGAACTGTCCAGTTTCCAGCTGGAGCGCGCGGGTGAACTCGCTCTGGAGGTCGCCACCGTGCTGAACATCAGCCCTGACCATCTGGATCGACATGGCTCCATGCCGCTCTATCACCAGGCGAAACACCGAATCTTCAGCGGTTGCCGCAAGGCTGTGGTCAACGGCGACGATCCCCTGACCATTCCCCTGGTGGGTCCAGGCGTGGAAATCATCAGCTGGCGCCTGGGCCGGCCACAGGCACAGGGTTTCGGGGTGGTCGCGACGGCGGGTGAGGAGATGCTCTGCCACGGCCCTGAACCGCTGCTGCCCAGTCGTGAGCTGGGCCTGGTGGGCCGCCACAACGTCGCCAACGCGCTGGCCGCGCTCGCCCTGGGTTATGCCGCCGGCCTGCCGCTGGCGTCAATGGTGGCGACCCTCCGCCAGTTCAGGGGCCTGCCACACCGCTGCCAGCAAGTCGCGGAGCTTGCGGGTGTAAATTATGTCAACGACTCCAAGGGCACCAATATCGGCGCGACCATAGCCGCCCTGGAAGGCCTGGGCGAGGGGCGCAATATTTTGTTGATCGCGGGCGGGCAGGGCAAGGGTGCTGATTTTACCCTGCTGCAGCCTGCCGTTGCCCGCCATTGCAAGCTGGTGCTGCTGTTGGGTGAGGATGCGCCGGCGCTGCAGGCAGCCCTGGAGGGGCATGCGCCGGTGACCAGGGTCGCCTCCATGGAGGAGGCGGTGACCAGCGCCGCGGTGCGCGCAGTAGCGGGCGATGTGGTGCTGTTGTCGCCGGCCTGTGCGAGCTTCGATATGTTCAGTGGCTACGCCAACCGGGGAGATGTATTCAGCCGGGCAGTGGCACAGTTGCAGGAGGCGCGCGCATGAGCGCTTATCGCCCGGCG
Source organism: Halioglobus sp. (assembly GCA_041307045.1). Lineage (GTDB taxonomy): Bacteria > Pseudomonadota > Gammaproteobacteria > Pseudomonadales > Halieaceae > JARRPM01. The sequence goes on along the minus strand of JBFZEF010000252.1, from coordinate 12,441 downwards.
CCAACCGTAGTCGCCGCCGCGCCGGACCTGCCCCTGGCGCTGCTCGGCCTGGCCCTGCTGCTGGTCGGCCTGGTGGCTATCAGTTCAGCCTCGATCGAATATGCGGACTGGCACTTCCAGAACCCCTGGTTCCATACCGTGCGCCACCTGGTCTATCTCTTGCTGGCCATTGGGGCAGGCGCCCTGGTGTACCGGGTTGCCCCGGCGTTCTGGCTCCGCACCGGGTGGGTGTGGCTCTTCGTTGCCCTCGGCCTGCTGATCCTGGTATTGATCCCGGGTGTCGGGCGCGAGGTCAACGGCAGCCAGCGCTGGTTACCGCTGGGGCCACTAACCCTGCAGCCATCCGAGTTCACCAAGATGGCGATGGTGATTTACCTGGCGGGCTACATGGTGCGCCGCGAGCATGAGGTCCGTAACCAGTGGCAGGGCTTCCTCAAGCCTATGGCCGTACTCTTTGCCGCCACCCTGTTGCTGATGTTGGAGCCTGACTTTGGTGCCACGGTGATCGTCGCCGGGAGCGCCTTCGGGATGCTGTTCCTGGCCGGGGTCAAGCTGGGGCATTTTCTGCTGGTGTCCGGTGGCGCACTGGCGGCGGGCCTGGTGTTGATCGCGAGTGCGCCCTATCGGCTCAAGCGGCTGACCGCCTATACGGACCCCTGGGCGGATCCCTACGACACCGGCTTCCAGCTGACCCAGTCGCTGATTGCCTTCGGTCGCGGGGAGTGGTTCGGTGTCGGCCTGGGCAACAGCGTACAGAAATTGTTTTACCTGCCGGAGGCCCATACCGACTTCGTATTCTCTATCTGGGCTGAAGAGACCGGCTTCGTCGGGGCGCTGGCGGTGATTGCCCTGTTCGCCGCATTGATAGGTCGCATCTTCTGGGTTGGACGCAGTGCCCTGGCCGCGGCGAATCCCTTTGGCGCCTATGTATGTTATGGCGTTGCTCTGGTGTTTACCGGCCAGGCTTTCGTGAATATGGGCGTCAGCAGCGGCCTGTTGCCGACCAAGGGTCTGACCCTGCCTTTTGTCAGTTACGGCGGCACCAGCCTCATCGTTTGCTGCAGCATGCTCGCCCTGGTGCTGCGTATAGAGCGCGACACCCGCGCCCAGGCGAGGTCGAAGTGACGGCTGCCCTGCAACCCCTGGTATTGATGACTGCCGGCGGCACCGGTGGCCACGTCTACCCGGCCCTTGCCGTGGCCGTCGAGCTGGTGGCCCGCGGCCTGCGCGTTGAGTGGGTAGGCACCGCCAGGGGGCTGGAGCACCGGGTGGTACCTGCAGCGGGTATCACCCTGCACTGCCTGCCGGTGCGAGGGGTGCGCGGCAAATCAATTGCGCACAAGGCACTGGGTTTATTGCTGCTGCTGCTGTCCTCGGTGCAGGCCCTGTGGCTGCTGTACCGGCTGGCGCCGGGTTGCGTGGTGGGCATGGGCGGCTATGTTGCCGGCCCTGCCGGTGTGGCGGCATGGTTGCTGCGCAAGCCCCTGCTGATCCATGAACAGAATGCGGTTGCGGGCACCACCAACCGGATGCTGGCGCCACTGGCGACCCGGGTGCTTGCCGCCTTTCCCGGCGCGTTCCCGGAGCAGGTCGCGCACAGGGTGCTGGGCAATCCCGTGCGCCGCGCGCTGGTCGAGGCGGGCGCATCCCGGCACTACGATTATGCGGGCCAGAGGCCCCTGCGCCTGCTGGTGCTGGGTGGCAGCCTGGGCGCCCGGCCGATCAACGAGGTCCTGCCAGGTACGCTGCGGGTGATTCGCGCGGGCGGCGGCCAGCTGGAGGTGTGGCACCAGACCGGCGAAGCCCACGTCGCCGCCGTGCGGGCGAGTTACGGCGAACTGCTCGGGGAATCCCTGCGGGTAGTGGCCTTTATCGAGGATATGGCGGCCGCTTACGGTTGGGCTGACCTGGTGCTGTGCCGGGCTGGCGCCCTGACGGTCTCCGAGCTGGCCATCATGGGCTGTCCCTCCATCCTGGTGCCGTTGCCCTACGCGATCGATGATCACCAGAGCGCCAATGCGCGCTCCCTCAGCGACTCCGGTGCAGCCCTGCTTTTGCCCCAGGCTGACATGAGTGTCGAGTCGCTGGCGGCCTCCCTGCACGGCTATATGGCCCAGCCCCGGTTGCTGGCGAGGATGGCCGCATCCGCTGCCGCCGTGGGGACGCCGGATGCGGCCGCCCGGGTGAGCGACTGTTGCGAGGAGCTCATTCATGGCCGCTGAGCGCAATGTTTACGCCGTGCCGGAAATGCGCCGTATCCGCCGCATCCACATGATCGGTATCGGCGGGGCGGGTATGAGCGGCATTGCCGAGGTGCTGGCAAACCTGGGCTATGAAGTATCGGGTTCCGACCTGAGGCCCGGCGCGGTCACCCGTCGGCTTGAGTCCCGCGCTATCCGTGTGCATATCGGCCACGCCGCGGCCCACATCGGCAGCGCCGACGTGGTCGTGGTCTCCAGTGCCGTGAACGAGGCCAATGCCGAGGTTGTGGCCGCTCGCGCGGCGCGCATTCCGGTGGTGCCCCGGGCGGAGATGCTGGCGGAGCTGATGCGCTATCGCCACGGCATTGCGGTGGCGGGTACCCATGGCAAGACCACGACCACCAGCCTGATAGCCAATATATTCGCCGAGGCGGGTCTGGACCCCACCTTCGTCATCGGCGGGCTGGTCAACAGTGTGGGCAGCAATGCCCAGCTGGGCGCCGGCAGGTTCCTGATTGCCGAGGCGGATGAAAGCGATGCCTCCTTCCTTCACCTGCAGCCCATGGTGACCGTGGTCACCAACATCGAAGCGGACCATATGGATACCTATGGCGGCGATTTTACGCTGCTGCGGCGCACCTACCTGGAATTCCTCCACAACCTGCCTTTCTACGGCATTGCAGTGCTGTGCGTGGACGACCCGGTAATCCGCGACCTGTTGGGCGAAGTCACCCGCCAGATTCTCACCTACGGCGTAGCTGCGGATGCCGACTACCGCATCGACGGCCTGGAGAGGGAGGGACACGCCACCCGCTTTGTCGTGCATCGCCCGGGTGGCAGATCGCCCCTGGCGGTGCGCCTGAATATGCCCGGTAGCCACAACGTGCTGAACGCCACGGCGGCAGTCGCAGTGGCCTGCGATGAGGGGCTGGATGATGCCGCGGTCCTGCGCGGGCTGACGGGCTTCACCGGGGTCGGCCGCCGCTTCACCCGCATGGGCGAGCTGGTGCTGCCCGGTGGTACCGCCCAGTTGGTCGATGACTACGGACACCACCCCACCGAGGTCAGGGCTACGCTCGAGTCATCCCGCCAGGTCTGGCCGGAGCGGCGGGTGGTGATGATTTACCAGCCCCATCGCTACACCCGCACCAGAGACCTGTACGAGGACTTCGTCGCGGTGCTGTCGCGATGCGACGTACTGCTGTTGCTCGATGTCTATCCCGCGGGTGAGGACCCTATCCCCGGGGCGGACAGCCGCAGCCTCGCCCGCAGCATCCGCCAGCGCGGCCAGCTGGAGCCGATTTTTGTCGAGAGCATCGACGATGTGCCGGAGCTGCTTTGCGGCATCGTCGGTGCGAACGATGTGGTGATCACCCAGGGAGCGGGCAACATCGCTCGCCTGGCGCAGGACCTGGCGACCATGGATTTTACCAAGGAGGCTCGGTCATGAGCCTGGATTCATTGCGGACAGCGCCGGTAGCAGTCCTGTTGGGCGGCAGCTCCGCCGAGCGCGAGGTGTCACTGCAAAGCGGGCAGACCGTGATCGATGCATTGCGGGCGCAGGGCTTCGAGGTGCGACCGGTGGATCCCTCCCGGGCAGACTGGATTGCGCAGCTGGACTGCGTGTCCTGTGCCTTCATCGCCCTGCATGGCCCCGGGGGCGAGGATGGCAGCATGCAGGGTGCCCTGCAGGCATTGAATATTCCCTACACCGGTTCCCGGGTGCTGGGCTCGGCCCTGGCCATGGACAAATTGCGCAGCAAACAGTTGTGGCAGGGTATCGGCCTGTCCACCAGCAGCTTCATCCGGCTGACCCCTGACACCGACTGGCAGCAGGTGATCGATCGCCTCGGCAAGGTGTTCGTAAAGCCGACCTGTGAGGGTTCCAGCATCGGCATGACGCCGGCAGACAGTGCCGCGACGCTGGAGCGCGCTTTTTGCACCGCGAGCGAGTACGGCGGCGGGGTGATCGCCGAGCACTTTATCGACGGCCCGGAATACACGGTGGCCATACTCGGTGATGAGGTGCTGCCATCCATCCGGCTGGAGACCGACAACGAGTTCTACGATTACGAAGCGAAGTACATTTCCAACGATACCCGCTACCACTGCCCCAGCGGTCTGACCGCGGCGGAGGAAGCCGAGATGGGCGCGCTGGCGCTGCGGGCGTTTCGCTCCCTGGGCTGTGCTGTCTGGGGGCGCGTGGACGTCATGCGGGACAGGAGCGGCAGATTCTATGTGCTGGAAGTAAACACCATTCCCGGCATGACCTCCCACAGCCTGGTGCCTATGGCGGCTCGGGCCGCGGGCATGGACATCCAGGCACTGGTGGGTCGTATCCTGGAGCTGAGCCGTGAGGGGTGGCGCTAGTATGCGTGCGACCAGGCATGACAGGGTGACGCCTGCAGCGCGCCGGGAGCGGGCACAGTGGACCCGCCGGCAAAAACCGGCGCATGGCGCCACCCGCAAGGCGCCGGCTCCAGCGCCGGCGGTGTCGGTGAAGACGCCGCGCAAGCCTTCTGCGTGGCTCAATCGGATCATCATCCTGACGGCTGCGGGGGTGGTTCTGGCGGCGGCCCTGCAGGCATACATCACCTTGCAGTCCATTCCTGTGCAGCACGTTACCGTCACCGGGGAACTCGAGCACACCCAAACCGGGCAGATCCAGGACATGATCCAGCCGGCGCTTGTTGGCGGGTTCCTGCATGCGGACCTGCAGCGCATCCGCGCAGAACTGGAAGCGCTGCCCTGGATTTACCGGGCCACGGTGCAGCGCCGCTGGCCCAATGCCCTGGAAATCCACGTGGTGGAGCAGCTGCCGATCGCGCGTTGGGGCGACAGTGGATTCCTCAACCATGAAGGCGAGGTGTTTCCGTCCGACTCCAGCCAGGAATGGCAGGCGCTGCCGCGCCTGAATGGTCCTGCAGACAGCGCCAGGGCGCTGGTGGCAGGTTACCAGCGCCTCGTCGACCTGCTGGCGCCGCTGGACCTGTCAGTGGCGCAGTTGACAGTGGATGAGCGCGGTCAGGTGGAAGTGGTTTTGGCGGGCGGTATGCGATTGCTGCTGGGGAGCGAGGATTACCTCGAACGCATGAATCGTTTTATAGAGCTCTATCGCATGGAGCTGGCGGCAAGGGCAGCGGAGGTCGAGCGGGTGGACTTGCGCTACGAGACGGGAGTCGCGGTGGCCTTTATCGAGTCTTCGCGGGTAGCGGGAATATAAGCACTTAACAAGCGGCACAGGAGAGACACTGCCATGGGCAGCGTACAGGACAAGAAAATGATCGTCGGCCTGGATATCGGCACATCCAAGGTGGTGGCGATTGTCGGGGAAATTGGGCCGGAGGGGCAGATCGAGATTGTCGGTATCGGCTCCCACCCTTCCAAGGGGATGAAGAAAGGCGTGGTCGTCAATATCGAGTCCACCGTGCAGTCGATCCAGCGGGCAGTGGAGGAGGCCGAACTGATGGCGGGTTGCCAGATCCACTCGGTCTACGTGGGTATCGCCGGCAGCCACATCCGCAGCCTCAACTCCCACGGCATCGTGGCGATCAAGGACCGGGAAGTGTACGCCCATGACCTGGAGCGGGTGATCGACGCGGCCCAGGCGGTTGCAATCCCGGCCGACCAGAAGATCCTGCACATCCTGCCGCAGGAATATGTCATCGATAACCAGGAAGGCATCAAGGAACCCCTGGGTATGTCTGGCGTGCGGTTGGAGGCCAAGGTGCACCTTGTCACCTGCGCGGTGAACGCGGCCCAGAATATCGAAAAGTGTATCCGGCGCTGCGGTCTTGAGGTAGAGGAGATCATTCTTGAACAGCTCGCCTCCAGCTATTCGGTGCTTACGGATGACGAGCGCGAACTGGGTGTATGCCTTGTGGATATCGGCGGTGGCACCACTGACATCGCCATTTTTACGGATGGTTCCATTCGCCACACGGGTGTGATCCCCATCGCCGGCGACCAGGTGACCAACGATATCGCCATGGCCCTGCGCACGCCGACCCAGCATGCCGAGGAAATCAAGATCCGCTACGCCTGCGCGCTCACCCAGCTCGCCGGAGCGGACGAAACCATCAAGGTGCCCAGCGTGGGCGATCGTGCGCCCAGGGACCTGTCTCGCCAGGCGTTGGCGGAGGTGGTGGAACCGCGTTACGACGAACTGTTTACCCTGGTGCAGGCCGAATTGCGCCGCAGCGGTTATGAAGATCAGGTGCCCGCCGGTGTTGTGCTCAGCGGCGGCACTTCCAAGATGGAAGGAGTGGTCGAGCTGGCGGAGGAGATTTTCCATATGCCGGTGCGGGTCGGTTATCCGCAATCGGTGAAAGGCCTGAACGATATCGTGCGCAACCCGATCTACGCCACCAGTGTGGGCCTGTTGCTCTACGGCGCGGAGCATTACCAGGAGGCGGGGGCTGGTGTATCCGGCAAATCCAGTACTCCGGGTGAGGGGCTGTTCAGTCGGGCGAAAGCCTGGTTGCAGAGTAATTTCTAGCTGTTGTTTTTGTGTAGCAAAACCGCCGTGTGCGAGCGCGGCATACTAATACCAAGGGGAGCAAGGCCATGTTTGAACTGATAGAGAATGTACCTTCAAATGCTGTAATCAAGGTTATCGGTGTTGGCGGCGGTGGCGGCAACGCGGTCAAGCATATGATTGCGAATAACATCGAGGGCGTGGACTTCATCTGCGCCAACACCGATGCCCAGGCGCTATCTGACATACGGTCCAAAACCGTGTTGCAGCTCGGTGGCGATATCACCAAGGGCCTGGGGGCGGGCGCAAACCCACAGATCGGCCGTGCCGCGGCGATGGAGGATCGGGATCGCATAGCCGATGCACTGCGCGGCGCCGATATGGTCTTTATCACCGCGGGTATGGGTGGCGGTACCGGCACCGGCGGGGCGCCGGTGGTGGCCGAGATCGCCAGGGAAATGGGCATCCTGACGGTGGCGGTGGTGACCAGGCCGTTTCCCTTCGAGGGCAAGAAGCGCCTGCAGGTAGCCACCGAGGGTCTGGCTGAATTGCAGCAGTACGTGGATTCGCTGATCACCATTCCCAACGAGAAATTGCTCGAGGTATTGGGCAAAAATACCAGCCTGCTGGATGCCTTCAAGGAAGCCAACGACGTGCTTTTGGGCGCGGTCCAGGGCATTGCCGACCTGATTATACGTCCCGGGATGATCAACGTGGACTTCGCCGACGTGCGCACCGTGATGTCTGAAATGGGCATGGCAATGATGGGGACCGGCAGCGCCAGGGGTGAAAACAGGGCACGCGAGGCAGCCGAAAAAGCGATCAACAGTCCGCTGCTCGACGATATCAACCTGGAAGGTGCGCGCGGGATCCTGGTGAATATCACGGCAGGTCTCGACCTGTCGCTCGGTGAGTTCTCGGAAGTCGGCGACACGATTGAAGAGTTTGCTTCAGAAGACGCCACGGTAGTGGTCGGTACCGTGATCGATGCCTCCATGGGCGACGAGTTGCGGGTGACAGTGGTTGCCACCGGGCTGGGCGCTGAGGTTGCCAAGGTTCCCCTGCAGGTGGTTGAATCCCCGGCCAGGGCTGCCTCAACCGATATCGACCTGGAACCGGATTACGCGCAGTTTGAGCGACCCACGGCAATGCGCAAGTCGCGCCGGGCTGCCGTTGCAGGTCAGACCATGACCCTTGAGGCAGGTGGCGAGGAATATTTCGACATACCCGCTTTTTTGCGTCGACAGGCCGATTAGGTAGTATGCTGTCGTCCGAATAGTACCCGCAGCGGCCTTGCCACCGCTGCCAGATCCATAATAATTAGAAGGTTTGGGAGAGGTTCGGATGCGACAGCGCACATTGCGAGACCCGGTCAAGGCGACCGGCGTCAGCCTGCATACGGGTGAAAAAGTCTACCTGACGCTCAACCCGGCGCCGGTTGACACCGGCATCGTGTTCCGCAGAATCGACCTCGACCCTGTGCTCGAGTTGCCCGCCCGGGCCGAGTATGTCGGTGACACCACGCTTTCCACTACCCTGGTCCTGGGCGGGGAGCGGGTGGCGACTGTTGAGCATCTGCTGGCGGCGCTGGCAGGGCTCGGCATAGACAACGCCTATATTGACCTGAGTGCGCCGGAAGTGCCTATCATGGACGGCAGCGCCGCGCCCTTCGTGTTCCTGATCCAGTCTGCGGGGGTCGTCGAACAGACGGCGGCCAAGAAGTTTCTGCGTATCAAGCGCAAGGTTACCGTGGAGGATGGAGACAAGGTAGCCAGCCTGCTGCCCTATGACGGTTTCAAGGTATCCTTCACCATCGATTTCGACCACCCTGTCTTTCGCGATCGCGTTGCCCATGCCGAGTTCGACTTTTCCAGCGCGGCCTTCGTGCGGGAATACAGCCGCGCCAGGACCTTCGGTTTCATTCACGAGATAGAATACCTGCGGTCCAGGGGGCTGGCCCGGGGTGGCAGTGTCGACAACGCCATCGTTGTCGACGAGTATCGGATCCTCAATCAGGAAGGCCTGCGCTTCGAGGACGAGTTCGTCCGGCACAAGGTGTTGGATGCCGTGGGTGATCTTTACCTGCTTGGCTACAGCCTGCTGGGGGAGTTTCGCGCCTACAAGTCGGGGCATGCGCTCAACAATGCCGCGTTGCGGGCCCTGATCGCCCAACCCGACGCCTGGGAAATGGTCACTTTCGGCGACCGCAGTCCGGCGCCGATCTCCTTTGCCATGACCCCGGTGCCTGCAGGCTAGCCTGGGCCTCGAAGCCGCCCATTCGCGGGCCGCCCGTTGCGTGGATTTATCACGGTAATTGTGGCATAGTCGCCCGTCAAATAGCTGCTCGCCACTAAAAATGAAAGTCATTCTCATTAGCGGTAAGCACGGCGGCTCCCGTTCCATAGAGTTGGGACGCTGGTCCCGTGCCATTCTCTCCCTTTGTTGCCTGGGTTTCCCGCTCAGCATGCTGGCTATAGGCTACCTGGCGGGGCAGGGCAGTGAGAGCAGCGCCCTGCGCGGAGCGGCCCTGGACAGTATTCAGGAAGGCCTGGACCAGCAGTCGAACGGGCTGGCGGCCCTGCAGGACGAAGCCGAGCTCAAGTTACAGGCGCTCTCGATCAACCTCGCGGAACTGCAGGCCAGGATGACCCGGCTGGACGCCCTGGGGGAGCACCTCACCGCCATGGCCGAGCTCGGTGACGGGGAGTTCGATTTCAGCCAGCCACCCGCCCTTGGCGGACCCCTGGCCGGCGAGTACAACGTCGATTTCGGCTCCATGGACCTCGCTGGCGAGGTCGACAGTTTTGCAGCCCGCCTGGATGATCGCGAGCAGCAGCTGGGTGTGCTGGAGTCGCTGTTCCGGAACCGGAAGATGGCTGATGAGGCCTGGCCGTCCGGCCAGCCCGTCGCGAAGGGCTGGGTCTCCTCCCACTACGGCATGCGCACCGACCCGTTTACGGGCCGCAGGGCCATGCACGGTGGCTTGGATTTCGCCGGCAAGCCGGGCTCCGACGTACTGGCGGTGGCCGCCGGGGTCGTGACCTGGTCAGGCCGTGAATCCGGTTATGGGAATATGGTGGAAATTTCCCATGGGGACGGCTTCGTCACTCGCTATGCGCACAACCAGAAGAACCTGGTAGCCCCCGGAGACCTGGTGCGCAAAGGAGATCCCATTGCCCTGATCGGCTCCACCGGCCGCTCTACCGGCAACCATGTACACTACGAAGTTTACAAACACGGCCGTTCGGTCGATCCGTCCAGTTACGTCCACCGCACACGCCGCTAGTTCCCGTTATTCCCGTTCTGTTCAAGCGTCGCGGCATCAGCTGCGGCGAACGTTCCTGTATCAACAAAGTGAAATGTGATGATTAGCAATAGCCTGAGAAAACTGTTCGGTACCCGCAATGACCGCGAGCTGAAACGGATGGGCAAGGTGGTGAAGCAGATCAATGCGCTCGCCGCGGATATGAAAGCCCTCGACGATACCCGGCTGGCGGCCAGGACCGGTGAGTTCAGGCAGCGGATTGCCGCTGGCGAAAGCCTGGACAAGATATTGCCGGAGGCGTTCGCGGTAGCCCGGGAGGCAAGTGAAAGGGTGCTTGGCATGCGCCATTTCGACGTCCAGTTGATCGGTGGCATGGCGCTCAATGAGGGCAAGATTGCCGAGATGCGTACCGGGGAGGGCAAGACTCTGGTGGCGACGCTCCCCGCCTACCTCAACGCCCTCTCCGGTAACCACGTGCATTTGATTACGGTGAACGACTACCTCGCCGCCCGGGACGCCAACTGGATGAGGCCCCTGTACGAGTTTCTCGGGGTATCGGTCGGCGTGATCCGTTCAGGCCAGGCGCAGCAGGAGAAACGCGCTGCCTATGACTGCGATATTGTCTACGGCACCAACAACGAGTTCGGTTTCGATTACCTGCGCGACAACATGGCCTTCGCCCTGGAGGACCAGTTGCAGGGCCCGCTGAGCTTCGCGATCGTGGACGAGGTTGACTCGATCCTGATCGATGAGGCGCGCACACCGTTGATTATTTCGGGGGCGTCCGAGGACAGCTCCGAGTTGTACAAGCGTATCAACCGCATGGTACCCCTGCTAAAGCGGGACTCGGAGGACCAGCCGGGCCATTTTACCGTCGATGAAAAGCAACGCCAGATCGAGCTGACGGAAGAGGGCCACGAGTTTATCGAGACCCTGATGATCCGGGAAAAACTGCTGGACGAGGGCGATAGCCTGTACGCGGCCACCAATCTCAACCTGCTGCACCATGTGCACTCTGCCCTGCGCGCTCACGTCATGTTCCACCGGGACGTGGAATACATTCTCCAGGACGGGCAGGTGGTGCTTATCGATGAGCACACCGGCCGCACCATGCCTGGACGCCGCCTGTCTGAAGGCCTGCACCAGGCGATCGAGGCAAAGGAGGGCGTCTCCATCCAGAGCGAGAGCCAGACCCTGGCATCCACCACCTTCCAGAATTATTTCCGACTCTATCGCAAGCTGGCCGGCATGACCGGTACGGCCGATACCGAGGCCTTTGAGTTCCGCCAGATCTATGGCCTGGAGGTACTGGTCATTCCCACCAATGTGCCCCAGCGTCGCACCGATCTCAACGACCTGGTCTACCTGAGCAAGGAAGAGAAGTTCGACGCCATCGTGGCCGACGTCAAGGAGTGCATGGCAAAAGGTGCGCCGGTACTGGTCGGTACCGCCTCCGTGGAAACCTCGGAGGCGCTGTCAGCCAATTTCCGCAAGGCGGGGATCGAGCACAAGGTGCTGAACGCCAAATACCACCAGCAGGAAGCGGAGATCATCGCCCAGGCCGGGCGGCCCGGGGTGGTTACCATTGCCACCAACATGGCCGGCCGGGGCACGGATATAGTACTGGGTGGCAACCTGGAAGCAGAACTCGCCGCGGCCGGCGAGATCGACGACGCCAGGCGCGAGGAGCTGCGCGCGGCGTGGCGGCAGCGCCACCAGCAGGTGCTGGATGCCGGTGGCCTGCATATCCTGGGGACAGAACGCCACGAGTCGCGCCGAATCGACAACCAGTTGCGGGGACGCGCGGGCCGCCAGGGTGACCCGGGACTGTCCAGGTTCTACCTGTCGCTGGAAGACAACCTCATGCGCATCTTCGCCTCTGACAGGGTCAAGAGCTTCATGCAGGCGCTCGGCATGGAGAAGGGCGAGGCGATTGAGCACCGCATGGTCTCCAATGCCATTGAAAAGGCCCAGCGCAAGGTGGAAGGACGCAACTTCGATATCCGCAAACAGCTGCTGGAATATGACGATGTCGCCAACGACCAGCGCCAGATCATCTACCAGCAGCGCAATGACCTGTTGGGCGAGCTGGATGTGTCCGAGACCATTACCGCCATCCGCCGCGACGTGGTGAATGACGCGATCGACAGCTTCATACCACCCATGAGCGTGGAAGAGCAGTGGGATATACCCGGCCTGGAGAGACAGCTCGAAGCCGAGTTCGCCGTTTCCCTGCCGCTTGCCCAATGGCTGGAGGCGGACAAGCAATTGGCGGAGGAATCCCTGCGGGAGAAAATTTGCGCGCAGGTCCAGGCGGCCTATGACGCCAAGAGTGAGCGGGTGGGTCCCGGCATGCGCAAGATCGAGAAGCAGATCATGTTGCAGGTTCTCGACACCCTGTGGAAAGAGCATCTGGCGACCATGGACCACCTGCGCCAGGGCATCCACCTGCGCGCCTATGCCCAGAAAAACCCCAAGCAGGAATACAAGCGCGAATC
>JBFZEF010000249.1:0-7835 GCA_041307045.1 Halioglobus sp. | reverse complement strand
GGCCTGCGCCGCCCGCCATCGCGCCGCCATGGTCGAGCTGGCGGTAGCTGGCGAGCCGCGCCTTGTCTGCGATACCCGGGAGCTGGGGCGGGAGGGGGTATCCTATACGATCGACAGCTTGGTGGAACTGCGCCGGGAGCTGGGGGAGGGGCACAGCCTGTGCCTGGTGATGGGCTGTGACGCGGTGCTGGGCATCACCACCTGGCATCGTTGGCAGGAACTGCTGGACTGGGCGCACGTGGTGGTCATCACCCGCCCCGGCTGGCAACTGCCGGTGGCCGGCCCGGTGGCCGACTGGCTGCGGCAGCACCGGTTGGCGGACCGACGCCCGCTGCGGAAGCGGCCCAACGGGGGTACCCTGATCGAGGAACTGCGCCCCCTGGCCATCTCCTCCACCGAAATCCGCCGCCTGCTCGCGGCCGGCCGGTCGCCGCGCTACCTGTTGCCGCAGGCGGTACTGGACTATATTCAATCCCACAAGCTCTACAATTAAATGATCTCCAACCCTGAAGAGGTACTTAATGAATCGACAATTCCCGGAATGAGCACACGCATGGATGCTGAAGTACAGAAAAAAATCGTGGTTGACGCGCTGGAAGACATGAAAGCCGTCAATATCGTCACCCTCGACGTCACCGGCCTCACCGACGTCATGGACTACCTGGTCATTGCCAGTGGCACCTCCAGCCGGCACGTCAAATCCCTGGCCGACAATGTCTGCATGCAGGCCAAGAAGCGCGAGTTGCGCCCCCTCGGGGTGGAGGGCGAGGACGTGGGCGAGTGGGTGCTGGTGGACTTTGGCGACGTGGTGGTCCACGTCATGCTCCCCGCCACCCGCGATTTCTACGATCTGGAGCGGCTCTGGGTTAAATCCGATTCACCGACCTGATGCGCATAAGTGTTATCGCCGTGGGTACCAGGATGCCCCCCTGGGTGACCCAGGCGGTGGATGAGTACAGCCGGCGCCTGCCTCGGGAGATCAAGTTGCAGTGGCGGGAAATTGCCCTGGCGCGGCGCGGGCCGGGCAGCAGGCCAGAGCAACTGCGCGAGCGCGAGGGCGAGCAGATGCTCAAGGCCATCCCCGCCGGGGATGTGGTCATCGCTCTGGATGTGCAGGGCGAGCGGATATCCACCGGCCAGCTGGCGCTGCAACTGGCGGCCTGGCAGATGTCGGGATCGAACCACAGCCTGCTGGTCGGCGGCCCCGACGGGCTTTCCCGACAGTGCCTGGAGCGGGCTGCCACGCGCTGGTCCCTCAGCGACCTCACTCTGCCGCACCCGCTGGTGCGGGTGATATTGGCCGAACAGCTTTACCGGGCTTGGACAATCACCGTCAACCACCCGTATCATCGCGACTAGTTTTTCAACCGACGGCAGAGTCAGGCATTAAATGCCACCAAAGCAATTCCAGCTCAAGGATCTACATCGCGAAATCCGGATCAATAACGCCCGCACTCTCACCGCCATAATCCTGGTACTGGGCCTGCTCGGCCTGATCCTGTCCCGCTACTACTCCCTGCAGATCACGGATTACGAGATCTATAGCACCCAGTCGGAGCGCAACCGCGTGCAGTTGCAGCCCCTGCCCCCCAGGCGGGGACTCATCTATGACCGCAACGGTGTGGTGCTGGCGGATAACCGCCCCAGCTTTATCCTGTCGGTTGTGCGGGAGCAGGTGGAGGACCTTGATGCGACCCTCGCCGAACTGGCCGGGTTGCTGCCTGTCGCGGAAAGCGACTTGGAGAATTTCCGCAAGAAACTCGCCCAACGCCGCCCCTATGAGGCGGTACCCCTGCGCTTTCGCCTTACCGAGGAGGAACGGGCGATTCTGGCGGTGAACCGGTACCGCCTGCCCGGGGTGGTGGTGGACGCCCAGCTGCAGCGCCATTACCCCCACGGCGAGCTCTTTTCCCATGCAATCGGCTACGTGGGTCGGATCAACGAGCAGGAGGCGAAGGAGCTGGACCAGTCGGATTACCGCGGCACTTTCCATATAGGCAAGGTGGGCGTTGAGAAATACTACGAGGATACCCTGCATGGGAAGGTGGGCTACCAGAACGTGGAAACCAATGCCCACGGCCGGGTGCTGAGAGTGCTGGAGAGCGTTGCCCCCACCTCCGGCGCCGACCTGGTCCTGAACCTGGATATTCGCCTGCAGCGGGCGGCCTTTGACGCGCTGGGGGATCGCCGCGGTGCGGTCGTGGCCATCGATCCCCGCACCGGCGGTGTGTTGGCGCTGGTCTCCACGCCCGGGTTCGATACCAACCTGTTCGTGAATGGCATCAGTTCGGCGGACTACAGCGCACTGCGCGATTCCCTCGACGTGCCCCTTTACAACCGCGCCATCCAGGGCCAGTACCCGCCGGGCTCGACGATCAAGCCCTTCATGGCGATGGCGGGGCTGAATTCCGGCCTGGTGACTCCGGAAAGCACCGTACGCGACCCGGGGTGGTACAGCCTGCCCGGGAGCTCGCATAAGTACCGGGACTGGATTTTGCGGATCAGGGGCACAGGTCACGCGCCTCGGGTTGATATGCACATGGCCATCGTCGAGTCCTGCGACGTGTACTTTTACGACCTTGCCCGCCGCCTCACCATCGATGGCATGGCCGATTACCTCCGTCCCTTTGGCTTTGGTGAGCTCACCCAGGTCGATACCACCAATGAGCGCCGCGGCGTGCTGCCCTCCACCCGCTGGAAGCGCGAGGCCATGGGCCAGCCCTGGTATCCCGGGGAGACCATCAGCGCGGGCATAGGGCAGGGCTACATGCTGGCTTCACCCATGCAGCTGGCGCACGCGACCGCCATCCTGGCCTCTCGCGGCGTGGGGCGCACACCGCGGCTGGTGCAGTCCATTGACGGTGTGCCTCTGCAGGCGCCGTTGCTGGAGCCCATGGTGGCGCCCGCGGAATACTGGGATGCGGTTGACCGGGGGATGATTGACGTGGTGCACAGCCAGCGCGGCACCGCCAAGGCCCTGGCGCAGGGAATCGAGTACACCATGGCAGGCAAGACCGGCACCGCCCAGGTGATCGGAATTGCCCAGGGCGCGGTATACAAGGAGGAGCATGTGGCGGAGCGCCACCGCCACCACGGCCTGTTTATCGCCTTCGCGCCGGCGGAGGCCCCCACCATTGCGATGGGCATCATTGTCGAGAACGGTGGCGGCAGTTCCGCCGCCTCGCCCATCGCCCGCAAGGTGATCGATACCTGGCTGTTCGGGGAGGCCGGCGATGGCTGACTACCTGCGCCAGATGCCGGATCACGGCTCCGCCGACCTGGCGCGGCGCCCCGGGCTCGCCAGCCGCCTGCATATCGATATTCCCCTGCTGCTGCTGCTGTTGGTGCTGACCGCCTACGGCCTGGTCGTCCTCTACAGCGGCTCAGGCAAGAGCCTGGACGCGGTCATTCGCCAGGGGAGCTACCTTCTGCTGGCCTACGCCGTGATGTTCACGGTCGCCCAGATCAGCCTCGCCCGACTGATGCGCTGGGCGCCGTGGTTTTATTTGCTGGCTGTCGCGCTGCTGGTGGCGGTCATGGTGGCCGGGGTCGGTGCCAAGGGTGCGCAGCGCTGGCTGTCCGTCGGGGGCTTCCGTTTCCAGCCATCGGAGATCATGAAGCTGGTGTTGCCCCTCACTATCGCCTGGTACCTGGCGGATCGCTCCCTGCCGCCGCGCTTGTTTCCAATGTTAGTCGCCCTCGCGCTGGTGCTCGTGCCTGCCGCGCTGATCCTGCAGCAACCGGACCTCGGTACTGCCCTGCTGATTGCGGCGAGCGGCCTGTTCGTGTTGTTCGTGGCGGGGATGGGCTGGGGTTATATCCTGGGCGCCGCAGTGCTCGCGATCGCAGCGAGCTGGCCGATGTGGATGTTTGTGCTCAAGGACTACCAGAAACAGCGGATCCTGACCCTGCTCGACCCGGAAGCCGACAAGCTGGGGGCCGGCTGGAACATTATCCAGTCGAAGACCGCGATCGGTTCCGGGGGCTGGGAGGGCAAGGGCTGGACCCAGGGAACCCAGTCTCACCTGGATTTCCTGCCGGAGAGCCACACGGACTTTATCATCGCCGTGTTGTCAGAGGAGTTCGGTATGCGCGGCGTGCTCGTGTTGATGACTATCTACCTGTTGATCCTGCTGCGCGGATTCTGGATAGGAATCAATGCCCGGTCCAGTTTCGGGCGGATGATGGCCGGCAGCCTGACCCTGACGTTTTTTGTCTATATCTTTGTTAACATGGGCATGGTCGCGGGACTGTTGCCGGTGGTGGGCGTGCCCCTGCCGCTGGTCAGTGCGGGAGGCACCTCCGCGATCAGCCTGATGGCGGCTTTCGGTATCCTGATGGCAGTCAGTACCGAAAAATCCGCGGGGCAAGGGTGAGAGCGCCTATCCGTCCGCAAACGCTGCGCCCTGTTTGAATTCATTATCGAGTGGTAGAGAATGTTGTTACGCCTGAGATTTGCCCTGCTTCTGAGCTGTTTCTGGAGCGCGGTTTCCGGTGCGATGGGAAATTATGCGGCCCACCCGGCGGCCCTCGTGCTGATGGACGAACTGGTGGAGGAGCAGGACTTTGACCGGGAACAGCTGCGGGTTGTTTTTTCCGGCGCGCAGCGCCAGGAAAGCATACTCACCGCCATTTCCCGACCGGCGGAGAAGAGCAAACCCTGGTACCAGTACCGGGAGATCTTCCTCAACGACAAGCGCCTGGAACAGGGCATCCAGTTTTTCCATGAACATCGGGCCGCGTTGGAGCGGGCCGAGCGGGAAACCGGTGTTCCGGCGGAAATCATCGTTGCCATCATCGGGGTGGAAACCTCCTACGGCCGGATAATGGGCAGCTACCGGGTGATCGACGCCCTTTCCACCCTGGCCTTCGACTATCCGCGCCGATCGGAATTCTTTACCGCGGAGCTGAAAAACTACCTTATTCTCACTCGCCAGCAGGGCTTTGATCCGCTCGCGCTGAAAGGATCCTACGCCGGGGCGATGGGCTACGGGCAATTCATGCCCAGCAGTTACCTGAACTACGCCGTGGATTTCGACGGCGATGGGGTGGAGGACATCTGGAACAACCCGACGGACGCTATCGGCTCCGTGGCCAATTATTTCCGGGGCCACGGCTGGCGCAAGGGCGAGACGGTGGTGGTGCCCGCCACCGTGCAGGGGGAGGTGCCCGAGCAGTGGTTCGTCCAGGGCAGGAACAACCTGACTCCGGAACACACCGTTGCGCAGTTTGCCGAGGCGGGCGTGACCGCGAAGCAACCGCTGGACCCGGCGGCCCTGGCCACTGCGATGAAATTCCAGCTCAGGAACGGCTACGAATACTGGCTTGGCCTGCACAATTTCTATGTCATCACCCGCTACAACCACAGCGCCATGTACGCCATGTCCGTATATGAGCTGAGCCGGCGTATCGCCGCGCGGATGGGGCGATGATGGACCGCTTGCGTTTTGCGCTGCTGGGCCCTGTGCTGTTGGCCATAGCTGCCTGTACCAGCCAGCCGACACCAAAACCCGGGCCCGCGGTACCCCCCACTGAGGAAGAGCGTTTGCCCTCGCGCTACCAGCATGCCCGCGACGGCGCCCCGCCCATACCTATCGATCCGGCGGATGTACACGATGCCATCCCCCGTCCGGACCCGATTCTGACCTCCGGTAACATCAGCCCCTACACGATAGATGGTGAGACCTACGAGGTGCTGGACAATCACCTCGGCTACAAGGTGACCGGCGTGGCCTCCTGGTATGGCGCCAAGTTCCATGGGCACGAAACCTCCAATGGCGAGATCTATAACCTCTACCTCGCCAGCGCCGCCCACAAGACCCTGCCGATCCCCTGCTACGCCAGGGTAACCAACCTCGCCAATGGCAAGAGCATTATCGTGCGGGTAAACGACCGCGGGCCCTTCCACCCTGACCGTGTGATCGATCTGTCCTATGGCGCCGCGGTCAAGCTCGGCTATATGGAGTTGGGCACCGCCCAGGTGCAAGTGGAGGTGCTGCAGGTGGCCGGGGCGGAAGACCGCCGCGGCACGGTTGCCGGCGATTACCGCTACCTGCAACTGGGCGCCTACAGCTCCCAGACCTCGGCCCTGCGCCTGCAGGACACCCTTCAGGAATTACTGGCACCGCCCGTATTCGTAAGCCCGGTGGAGTCCGGCGGGAACCTGCTCTACCGGGTGCGGATCGGCCCCATGTCCGGTGCGGTGGAGATCGCGGCGGTGCAGGAACAGCTGCGCCTGGCGGGCTATGAGGGTGGCCAGCCGCTGCCCTAGTTTCTCCCAAAGCACCTATGGGTTAACATGCGCCCCGTCCTGAACTCTCCGCGGCCCGTTCCCGTTATGACCAGATACCTGTTGCTCGCTGTTCTTGCCGTATTCGCCCTTGCAGCCCGGGCCGAGGAAACCATTCCGGCGCCCCCCCAGATCGAGGCGACCGCCTACTTTCTCATGGACGCGGCCAGCGGCGCCGTGCTGGCGGAGCACAATGCGGATGTGCAGCTGCCTCCGGCCAGCCTTACCAAAATGATGACCACCTACGTGCTGGCCAACGAGATGGCTGCGGGGCGTGTGCGCAAGGACGATATGGTGGTGGTAAGCGACAACGCCTGGTCGCAGAACCCCCTGTTCGCAGGTTCTTCGCTGATGTTCATAAAGCCGGGCGTGGATGTGAGTGTGCAGGACCTGGAGTGGGGCGTCGTTATCTCCTCCGGCAATGATGCCAGCGTGGCCATAGCGGAACACCTGGCGGGCAGCGAGGCGGTGTTCGCCGAGATGATGAACAAGGCGGCCCAGGAGCTCGGTATGACGGGCTCCTATTTCGTCAACTCCCACGGCCTGCCCGACCCCAGGCACCTGATGACCGCCCGCGATCTCGCCATCCTGTCCAAGGCAATCATCACCCGGCACCCTGAGCACTACGCCATCTACAAGGAGCGGGAATTTACCTACAACAATATCAGGCAGTACAACCGCAATACCCTCCTGGGCGTGGACCCCTCGGTTGACGGCCTCAAGACCGGGCATACCGCAGAGGCGGGTTACTGCCTGGTCGCATCGGCCCTGCGCAATGACATGCGGCTGATCGCCGTGGTGATGGGCACCGCGAGCACCAAGGCGCGCAAAGAGGCGGCCGGCAGCCTGCTCAACTACGGCTTCCGTTTCTATGAGACGGTCAAGGTATTTGCAGCCATGCACGAACTGGAGCAGCCGCGGGTCTGGAAAGGCCAGCAGGACCTCGTGCCGGTGGGCCTCATCGACGGGACTGTGCTGACCCTGCCGCGGGGCAAATCCAAGGAGCTGGTCACCAGTGTGGAGCTCGACCCGCAACTGGTCGCCCCCCTCGCCGTCGGCGACCGGGTGGGCACACTCAAACTGAGCCTCGGTGAAAAAACCGTGTATGAAGCGCCGGTGGTGGCCCTTGCAGCCGTGGAGCAAGCCGGCTTCTTCGTTCGCTTGTGGGACTCGATCGTGATGTGGTTCAGCAGCCTGTTTGCCGCCTGAGGCTGGTCCCGGAGGTAAGCAGATGGAGCAGGAACCGCCCAGGATCGAATTCCCCTGCGCTTACCCGATCAAGGTCCTGGCACGCAGCTCCGAGGACCTGACCGAGGTGATCCTCACGGTGTTTGAGCAGCATGCCCCCGGCTTTGATCGCACGGCGGTCACTGCAAGGATCTCCGGCAAAGGCACATTTACCGCCCTCACCGTCACCATCACCGCTACCGGCCCCGGCCAGCTGGAGGCCCTGCACCAGGACCTGCTGGGCACCGGCAGGGTGCAAATGGTCCTCTGATGGCGATGAGCGCCGTGCTGCGGCGGGAGCTGGGGCTGGTGGCCTACG